>JANYCA010000034.1 GCA_025360525.1 Chitinophagaceae bacterium
AGGGTCACCGGGGCCGGCATTCGGGTTATTATTGTCAAAGGAAATGGTTGCGGCTCTTTGTTTGGCGTAGGCTTTACTCAATAGGCCCTGCATGGGCGAATGGGGTAAAAAGGCAGGATCGCCATAATAAAAATCTCTGTCAGCAAAGGCAAGGTTCATTGTTTGATAAAGCGTATGTATGTAGCGGGCACTATTGTAGCCCATGCTTTTTAAATCGAAATTCTCCAATATGTTTAAGCTCTGCAACAATGCCGGACCTTGCGTCCATTGTTGCAGTTTATACACATCGATGCCTTTATAATTTACCTGCATGGGTTCTTCTTCCACGGGTTTCCAACTGGCTAAATCTTTCATCGTAATCAGTCCACCCTGTTCCTGGCAACCACGAACAAATTCCTGTGCAATATCACCTTTATAAAAGCGCTCGTATGCCGCCATGATGGCTTCTTTACGGGTCTTTCCTTTTTTAAGGGCCTGCTGTTCTGCCTCCACCAATTTGGTGAGAGTTTCCAGCAAATCTTTTTGTATAAATATTTCGCCTGCCTCCGGTGCTTCTCGTTTTTCGCCATTATGGGGCAGAAAAACTTTTTTACTATACGGCCATTCTTTTATGCGCTGCTTTCCCCGTTCCATACTATTGGCAGTTTGTGCCTCTATCGGATAGCCTGCCGCCAGTTGCATGGCAGGTTCTATTACTTCTTTAAGACTGAGCTTTCCGTAATTAGCCAGCATTAAACATAAGCCACCAACCGTACCAGGAGTTACAGCCGCCAACGGTCCGTACTCCGGCGGAAAATTGTAGCCCTTGCTTTTATAAAAAGCAACCGTGGCTCCGGTAGGCGCCATCCCCAACGCGTTAATGCCAATTACTTTGCCCGTTTTAGGGTTGTAAATGAGTGCCTGCGTTTCGCCGCCCCAGCTCAGTACATCCCACATGGTGCAGGTTGCAGCCAGCATGGCGCAGGCCGCATCAACAGCATTGCCACCTTTTTGAAAAACCATGGAACCTGCTGTGGCAGCAAGGGGTTTGCCGGTAATGGCCATCCATTTTTTACCGTGCAATACCGGTTTTTGGGTTTGTTGTGCAGTTGCATTTATAAAAATAGTAAAGCAAATAGATAGCAGGATAAAGCGGTTCATAATAGAAATGGTTGAGTGATAAAGTTAAGCTGAGAAATGGTTAAAAAATATTGTACAGGTAAGTATTTTAGCAGCAGTAATTATTGGGTTGATACTTTGCAGCTGCAACTTTTGCAACCATCAAAACTGAAAAAAGTTACCAGCGAATTTTATCAATAGTAATTTATCCATTCCTTGTTTTCGGCTAATTCTTATTTTGAGGTGCTAAAGCAGTGTATGAATATATCAAACCTTGGTATTATAGCTTACTTCCGGAGGTAGTTGAAGTATCCAGGAACCTGAAAGCGTATCCTTTAACCTTAGTAGAAAACAATTCAGTAAAACACCCAACCTTATTATCTCATTTTGAAAAATGTTTGCCGACAGGATCCAATGTCTTTTGATAAAATTTAATGAAGGTTTCATACTCTTCCATGAAAGTTACTTTGCGATGATGTTCAGGCTGATTTAAAATATATTTACATACTTTGTCTATATCAGACTTTGATACTGAAAAAGCAGAAGCGGATTCCTGCCAGACAAAATTGCTGCCGCATAAATTATGCTGATTAATGAAGTTTTGGGAACTCTCTGCCACAATTGAGGCCAATGTTTCTTCTGATAGTTTTGGCGAACGTGATACCAGAAAATGAACATGTTCGGGGTTTGCATAGATGGCATATAAATGACTGGCATTATTATTTACAATACCCGTAATATACTTTTCAATTCGCTCACGGTGCTTTTCAGTGATGATAGGCAGCCGGTGAAGTGTAGTAAAAATAAAGTGGGTATACAGGTTGTTATACTCTATTTTCATCTTAATTGATTATAAGGTAATAAGGTTATATGCTAACTTAATTTTCTTTCTACTAAGGTTGCCCGTTTATCTTAACACACCAAGTGATCTGTTTCGTAAAATTAATATTTTTCTCAGCACCTCAAAATAAGAATTAACCTTGTTTTCATTTAAACAATTAAAATCATCCTTATCGAATCAGCTATATTTGTTGGCACAAATAAAACAATAAAATGGAAAATGTTTTTATACATCATGTATACTTCTGGTTAAAAAATTCCGGCAATGAGGCGGATAGAGATCAATTAGTGGAAGGTTTGAGGAAACTCTCCAAAGCCACTACTATTAACCAATTTCATATTGGCAAGCCAGCCGACACCAGCAGGGGAGTAATTGATAGTTCCTACGCAGTATCGTGGATGCTCATCTTTGAAAATGATGCCGACCAGGCAACCTATCAAACCGATCCGATTCATTTAAAATTTATAGAAGAGTGCGCCCATCTTTGGAGTAAGGTGGTTGTTTACGATGCGGTAGATGTTAAGTAATTTGCAAACATTACTACCATTTATAAATAGCATTCGTCATGAAAATATTTTCCGCAGCACAAATAAAAAGTTGGGATGCTTTTACCGTTTCGCATGAACCCACTGCATCGATTGATTTAATGGAAAGGGCTGCCACAGCCTGCTTTAACTGGCTGGTTAAAAATAATTTTGTTCAACAATCAATTCATATTTTTTGTGGTAAAGGCAATAATGGCGGCGATGGATTGGCGTTGGCAAGGATATTATCATCGCATCATCATAATACAAAAGTATATGTGTTGCAATCCGATAGCAAAGGGTCTGCTGATTTTGAAACTAACCTGGCCAGGCTTGTTACTTCTAATTTAATCATTCATACAATTGCAGCTACTGACGACTTTCCAACCTTAACGCAGGAAGATATAATTATTGATGCCCTATTTGGTACGGGGCTAAACAAACCACCGGATGGCATTGCTGCTGACATCATTGGGTTTATGGCAAAATCCGCAGCAACGGTAATTGCTATTGATATTCCTAGTGGTATGTATGCGGATAAAACTTCCCGGCTTAATACAGTGGTTGTAGCCAATTATACACTGAGTTTTGAGCAATATAAACTGGCTTTTTTAATGGCAGAAAATGAGCCTTACACTGGCGAGGTACAGGTGCTGCATATAGCCCTGCACAAACAATTTGTTGCAGATGAACCGGCGGTTTTTGAGTTGGTGGATAAAGATATGATCAGGCAAATTTACGTTCCAAGAAAGGTATTTGCACACAAAGGCACTTATGGGCACGCATTGTTGTATGCCGGAAGTAAGGGCATGATGGGGGCTGCAATATTAGCAGCCAAAGCCTGTTTACGAAGCGGCGTAGGACTATTGACTATTGCTGTTCCGGAACCGGGCGGAGATATTTTGCAGGGCCAGGTGCCGGAAGCCTTGTGCATAACCGACATGGATGAAAAGTTTATGGAATATTGCTGGCATCAAAAAGCTGTTATTGGTATTGGCCCTGGCTGGGGAACCGGTACGGTAGCTGTGGAAGTGCTGGATAATATTATTGAGAAATGGAAAGGTTATTTAGTGATGGATGCCTCTGCGCTGCAATATTTGGCGCTTTATCCTGCAAAGCAAACGTTATTAATTGCCAATACTATTCTTACACCTCATCCAACAGAATTTGATCGTTGTTTTGGTGAGTCGGGTAATGATTTTGAAAGAGTTGAACTGGCCTTGCAAAAAGCAGCGGAATTAAAAATTTACATTGTATTGAAGGGCCACCATACATTGATTGCAACCCCAGGCGGTAAAGGGTATTTTAATAACACGGGCAATGCCGGTATGGCAAAGGGTGGGAGTGGAGATGTACTCACCGGCATTATTACAGGCTTGTTAGCGCAAGGCTACATTCCTTTGCACGCCTGTATGCTGGGGGTTTACTTACACGGGCTTGCCGGTGATATTGCCGCTGAAAAATTTTCGCAGGAGGCCATGCTGCCGGGTGATATCATACTCAACCTGGGGGCTGCATTTAAAATTATTCAAAAAATTAAATAGTGGAATACAATGTTGTTCACTGAAAAGCTAACCAATAATACATGCAATTAAACTGGATTTACAAATCATTCCACCTCCTTACTGTTGAAGAATTGTATGCTATCATGCAACTGCGAAATGAAGTTTTTTCTGTAGAACAAAATTGTGTTTACCAGGATGCAGATGATAAAGACCAGGCATCTTATCATCTTGCCGGATGGGATGGTAAAAAACTGGCTGCATATTGCAGGATATTACCTGCCGGATTATCTTATGATTCTCCGAGTATCGGCAGGGTGGTTTCCTCCCCGGCTTACCGTAATAGCGGCTGCGGACGTCGACTGATGCAGCTGGCGATTACCAAAACCATGGCTCAATTTAACCAACCCTTAATAACTATTAGCGCACAGCTTTACCTCCAAAAATTTTATAGCGATCTTGGCTTTAAGCAAATCAGCGATGTGTATGCCGAAGATGGCATACCGCATATTAAGATGCAGTTAAGGTCAGGGTCTAAGTAAATAAACAATAATTTAAAGTTTTGGCCGTTTATCATTTTTAGTGAAGGTGATGTAGTTATTGCGTCGTTTAACTATTTAATCCGTTACTAATCCTTGTTATCCAAATTATCCAAAATGGTTCCCTAATGAAAAATCATTTACACCCCTTTTTTATAAGACGGTTTTTCCCTTTTATTTTTTTATTATTTTTTTATTCTGCCGGCAATGCACAACATTTAATATTGGGTAATGATGCGGTTCAAATTGAAGCTGGCTTAAACTTTGGACCCACTTTTTTCCTGGGCGATTTAGGTGGTAAGGTTGGTAAGGGAACAACCTTTATCAAGGACCTGAACTTTGAGCTTACCAAATTAATGAAAGGTGCTTTTATTTCTATTTATCCTTCGGAATGGTATGGCATCAGGATCGCTGGTCAATACACTTATGTGGAAGGAAAAGACCCTTTAATAAATACCAATGGGGTAGATGAATTGTGGCGTAAGCAAAGAAATCTTGATTTTAAAAGTAATATGTGGGAAGTGTATGCTGCTATAGAATTTTTTCCGCTTCAATATGCAAAAAGAAACGATGAAGAATATTACCCGAGGCTAAGACCCTATATTTTTGCAGGGTTGGGAGCTTTTCATTTTAATCCCAAAGGATCGCTTAAAGATCAGAATGGTAATGTAACCTGGCACGAACTTCATCCTTTACGAACAGAAGGACAGGGTTTTGCAGAATACCCGGACAAGAAGCCTTACCAGTTAACACAAATGAACCTGCCTTTTGGTACTGGTGTAAAATACCTGGCGTCTGACAATATTAATCTTGCTTTTGAATTGCTGTACAGAAAGACATTTACTGATTATATGGATGATGTAAGTACTACTTATATTGACCGCACTTTATTCGATAAATATCTATCTGCGGCAGATGCTACGGTTGCAAAATTAATCAGCGATAAAACAGTTGGCATTGTAACACCCGGTGTTACGAGATACGCACCCGGCGTACAAAGAGGCAACTCAAATAATAATGATGCATATTTTTCGTTTGTATTAAAATTTGGGATGAGATTTGGAAGTCAGTTCAGTAATTCTTACAATAAGAATGCTGCTAACAGAACAAGATGTCCCGCCAGGTTTTAATTTTTTAATAGAAACATTTTAAAAATCCATTTATATGAAAAACAGCTTGCAGACAAAGCCTTTTATTTTTAAAATAATAGTATTGGTTACCTGCTTTATGATGGTAATGTTTTACAACCAATCAAAAGCAGCAGCTACTTCTTCTTCCACTTCAAGAGCCTCGCATTTGTTTATAATAAAATAGATTTTCTTGTAAAATATTGCTGACACAATAAATATGGCAAAGTGGTGTATTGGAATTAATAAACCAGGAAGTAGCTTCAGTACTTCTTAGCTCTGAAACCACTAACAACAAAATTCTCTTATTATCGCTTTGCCATTTTTATCCTGCTATTCAATCTTCAGTTTTGGGATCAGGCTTATAAAAAAAATGATCAACTGTTTTAAATGTTTTATTATCCTACAGATTAAAAGAAGATTCATTTAACCGTTTCAATTTAACTGGCTAGAGCCTGGCTCTATCTCGGGGCCGATTCAAACTACAGGCCGCTCCTTCTTTCACCACGCAAGTTTCAGCAGACATTAAATAACAGGTGCTACTTCTTTTTCACATAATCAATTGTTCGTAAGTTTTTGCAACAATAATTATCTTTCGCTGGTCAACTTTAACGTTCACTTCCGTAAGTCGTTTTTGTTGCAAAATGGCCTATATTTATTTATTAAATTACTGCTATTAACCTAACCGCATGCAACAGATAACTTACATTTCTTCGTGTGTAGTGGCATTGGTATTTTATTGTTGCAGCAACGTTTTTTGCCAGCAGCCAGTAGTAAAGACATTCTCCTATCCGGCTTTTAACAACAGCCGCATTTGCAGTAACGATGTGTTATTACGGGAGTTGAGAAAGGATAAAAATTTTGTGGCAAGGGAGAAAATAATGAACGATCAAATACTACATTCTTTAAGACCATCCGCTCCCGATACACTGATTTTACCCGTGGTAATTCATATCATCAACCAAAACCCCTACAGCATTTCAGATGCAAAAGTTATAAACGGTATTAATGATCTTAACAATGCCTTTAGTAAATCTGGTCCGTACGCTTTAAGCGCCGGCGCCGATGCTAAAATTAGGTTTTGTATCGCCCAAAAAGATCCTGATGGAGGCATCACAACCGGCATTACCCGTACCACTTCTTATTATGGTGATCATTTAAACATGGACAATGAAGATGCCCGGCTTAAGAACCTCATTCAGTGGGATCCAACGAGGTACATCAACATTTGGTTTATCACCAATATCGATGCTGAGGCTTATGCCAATTTTAGCTGCGGTGTTTGGACAAGACTTGGGGTAGGCGGTTACGCTACCATGCCTCCCGCCGGCGGAGCTCTCGATGGAATTGTTGTTACAGCATTTGGCACTTTGCTGGCGCATGAAATGGGCCATTACCTGGGCCTCTATCACACTTTTGAGGGAGGCTGCTTTAATTTTGATTGCGCCATAAATGGGGATAGGGTTTGTGATACCCCGCCCGATGGATCTGTGCTACCATCATCCGCCTGTAGCAGTCCGGGCAACAGTTGCAACACTGATACCTTATCTGCCTACTCAAATGGCTTTTTTACCACGGATGTGCCGGATCAGATAGACAATTTTATGGATTATGGTAACAGCAGTTGCAGCAGGCAGTTTACGCAGGGGCAGGCAGACAGGATGAGGGCCGCCATTTTAACGCAGCGATCAGGATTGCTGCAAGATGAATGTAGGCCACCCTGTGCAGAAATCATTAAAGCAGAATTTTTGAGAGATACTACCTATACTTCCATTGGAGAGACGGTAAACTTTGCCAATACATCTGCCGGAGCTGCCAACTACAGCTGGCTGGTAAACGATGTGGTGAATTCATCAGCGGCCAATTTCACCTTTACCTTTAATACCGCAGGCAAATACAAAATCACTTTAAAAGCATTTAATGCTGATACCAATTGTTTTGCTGCACATACTACCTATGTCATAGTCGGCTGTGGCGTGAGTGCCCGGTTTTATACGAATAAAAAGACAATCGCCAGCACATTACCCTTATATCCCGACAGTATCATTTTTACCAACTCATCTTTCCGTGGACAAACATACCAATGGCTGATAGGCAACGATAAAGGCATGGCAGAACAAGTGGTAAGCACAGGGATCAATCTCACCTATGTTTTTCCGGTGCCAGCCACTTATACGATCAGGTTGATTGCTACCAATGGTGCTTGCTCAGATACCACTTCATATTATTCTGTATGGGTACAAGATGCCCAACCGGATGCTGTAGTGGTACCTTATGCAGCTTTTTGTTACCAGGAAACAAAAGTGATTCTCAATCTTTGTATTGATAATTATGGTTTTGCTCCGTTGCCAAAAGGCACGCCGGTTACCTTCTACGATGCAGATCCACGATTGCCGGGAGCACACAAATTATCGCCCACTTTTTACCTGCCTTATCAAACAGTTGGTGGAAATTGCCGGTATTATTTTTACAACCACTTACTGGATATTGGTTATCCACGGCTTAACCAGGTGTACGCCGTCATCAACGATTCGGGCAGCACCGCAACGCTGTCCCTGCCCAATACGGCACTGCCCGAAAAAAATTATCTCAACAATGTATCGGTGGTGGGTGGTATCCGGTTTACCGTTACAGCTACACCATCGGCAGCAACATTACTACCCGGAGATACACTGCAGTTGAAGGCATTTGCTTCATCCAATGGTTTATCTTATTTGTGGAGCGATGCTTTTAAGTTAAGTTGTACGGCCTGTAGTAATCCGCAGTTATATGCAGACAGTGACCGGGTAAAGCGGGTGATTGCTACAAGCGGCTATGGTTGTAAAGACACCACCTATGTAACTATAAAAGTGCCGCCGGCAGATGATTTTACCCTTAAAATCAATAGCGTTATCTGTTCTTCAAAAGACAGTATGCTGGTGAATTTCACAGTATTCAACAGCTTCTTCAGGGGAGTTATACCCAAGGGTTTGCAAATATCTTTTTATAATGGAAACCCGGCAACAACTGCGGCTGTTTTATTAAAACCGGTTTACACCGTACAAGCTACAGTAAGCGCATTAAAGGCCACATTTAGTACTACCATAAATATAATGCCGCAGGGAACTTTATACGCAGTAGTAAACGATAGCGTCAAAGCAATACCAGTAAGTCTGCCCAGTACTCCTTTGCTTGAAAAGCTGTATACAAACAACTTTGCCTCCATACCGTATGTTCCAAACAACGTATTGATTGATACTGCAATTTGCCAGGGGAGTAACTACTTTGGGTACACTGCCACCGGTACTTACACAGACACACTTGCAGGGTACAACGGCTGCGATAGCATACGTACAGTGAAATTGTTAGTAAAACCAATTTTTAAAACGACTATCAACCTGGTGTTATGTCAGGGCGAAAGCTATGCTGGCTATACTGCTTCGGGCACATATGTTGATGTGTTCACTGCAGTAAATGGTTGCGACAGCACCCGTACTTTAAACCTCACCATCAAGCCCATCTTTAAAACCAGTGTTACAAAAGTTATTTGCCAAGGCGAAAATTATGGCGGCCATACAACTACAGGTTTATACGTAGATGTATTTACAGCCATCAACGGGTGCGACAGCACCCGTACACTAACGCTTACGGTGAACCCAACAAAGGCGCTAACAGTTAACGCTGATATTTGTGAAGGCGAAAATTATTTTGCCGGTGGCAGGTTTCAAACCAAGACAGGTGTATATTTCGATACTGCTCAAACTTACCTTGGCTGCGATTCCATCAAGACAACCGACCTAACAGTGCACCCCAATCCACAACCCAACCTTGGCGACGATAGGGGGATTTGTAAGGATACCACTTATACCATGAACCCCGGGAATTTTGCTCAATATACATGGCAGGATGGCAATACAGCTTCCACTTATACTACTGCTGTGCTGGGTAAATATTTTGTGGAAGTAAAAACTGTGTTTGGCTGTCGTGGTGCCGATACTATTTTGCTTAATGCCGTTTTGCCAAGGCCAGCTGATTTTTTACCGGCCGACAGTAATCTTTGCAAAGGAAATATCCTGCAAATAGCGGTTCCCGGATATAAAACCTACCAGTGGAATACCAGCAGCACCAACAGTTTTATTGACATAATTAACACCGGTACATATAGGCTCCGTGTAACAGACCGTTTTGATTGCATTGGCAGAGATTCAATGAAAATTTTCTTTTATACTGATTGTATCATCATCGGAATACCATCCGCCTTTACGCCCAACAGGGATGGCTTAAATGAAACATTTAAACCGTTTATACCGGCACCGGTTACTAACTATCGCTTGCAAATATTTAATCGTGCCGGCCAGTTATTATTTGAAACCCAAGACTACAAAAAGGGTTGGGATGGCACCTACAAAAGCAATCCACAGGACCCTTCAGCCTATGTATATTACATCACCCTTAAAGATTATAGAGGAACTGTTGAAAACAGAAAAGGAAGTTTTGTGTTGATACGATGAGCAATAAAAAGCTATTTATTTTTCCCCGTTTAAACAGACTTTAGATCGATGTTGATTTTCTTTACAGCCAGCAGAATTGAAAAAAACCTATCTTCCTGCTTAATAAAAGACATTCCATGAAACAACTATTTGTATTTTCTTTTTTACTATTGTTAGCCATTGCAGTTACCGCTCAAAAAAAAGGGGCCTTATCAAAAGACGACGTGTTAAAGACACAGGCTGCCGCCGATATTCAGGCAAATTACGATCAGTATAAAAACACGGCCCTGCAAATTTGGGAATATGCCGAAATGGGTTATAAGGAAGTAAAAAGCAGCAGCTTGTTGCAAAAAACTTTACAGGATAATGGCTTTACCATAGAGGCCGGTGTTGCCGGTATGCCCACAGCGTTCGTTGCAACGTATGGCAGCGGTAAACCAGTAATTGCAATACTGGCAGAGTATGATGCCTTGCCTGGTTTATCACAAACCGCTGCGCCTGAAAAAACCAGCGCAGGTAAAAATGCAGGTCATGGCTGTGGCCATCATTTGTTTGGCGTGGCATCGGTTGCTGCCGGTGTTGAAATAAAAAAGCTACTGGAAGCAAAAAAGCTAACAGGTACCATTAAATTATTTGGTTGTCCGGCAGAAGAGGGTGGTAGCGGAAAAGTGTACCTGGTTAGAGACGGCTTGTTTAATGACGTGGATGTGGCTATTCACTGGCATCCGGGAGACAACAATTCCGTTACCATGTTAAGTGCACTTGCCAATGTATCGGCTAAATTCCGGTTTCATGGCGTTTCTTCTCATGCTTCGGGAGCACCGGAACTTGGACGTTCAGCGTTGGATGCAGTGGAGGCGATGGACAATATGGTGAACATGATGAGGGAACATATTCCGCAGGAAACAAGAATTCATTATGTAATCACCAATGGAGGTAAAGCACCCAATGTGGTACCCGATTTTTCTGAAGTATATTATTATGTGCGACATCCAAAAAGAGACCAGGCGCAAAGCATTTTTAAACGGGTAGTAAATGCAGCCAATGGTGCAGCATTGGGTACCGATACAAAAGTTGATTATGAATTGATAGGCGGCACACACGATTTGCTGATTAACAGAACACTGGCAATAGCCATGCAGAAAAATTTAGAAAAAACTGGTGGGGTAACATATACTGCGGCAGAAATGGAATTTGGAAAAAAGATGCAGTCAAG
Organism: Chitinophagaceae bacterium; assembly: GCA_025360525.1. Lineage (GTDB taxonomy): Bacteria > Bacteroidota > Bacteroidia > Chitinophagales > Chitinophagaceae > Ferruginibacter. The sequence continues at coordinate 11,317 of JANYCA010000034.1, forward strand.
TTTTACAGATACGTTGCAATCACTAACTGCAGCAGCAACTATAAAACCATTAAAGTTAGAAGCCATTTCCGGCGGCGGAAGTACTGATGTAGGTGATGTAAGTTATGCTGTGCCAACAGTTGGGTTAGAGGCTGCAACCTGGGTGCCCGGAACACCTGCACATAGCTGGCAGGCTGTTGCGTGCGGAGGTACAGAAATTGGCACCAAGGGTATGATGGTAGCTGCAAAAACAATGGCTTTAACTGCCATTGATTTATACCTGCATCCTGAGCTGATACAACAGGCAACGACAGAGTTTAAACAGGCAAAAGGTACCTATCAGTACAAGGCATTGCTGGGCGACAGACAACCTGCGTTAAATTACAGGGATTAATTTCAGTGTAAATTATTTTAAACACTACCGGATGAAGACGTCATAATGTTCAAACTTTTTAGTGACACTTATTTTTGCAAATGCAAAAGCAGGCGGCATTTTGGAGGGGAAAAACAGTTTGTCGTTTTGTGTCTGATAAACCAGCCGAAGCATTTAAGCTTTTATTTCGTCTTTCACCCGCTTAACAATGGCATCTCCAAAAACACAAATACCTGAATTAAAAATTATTAAAGCCAACATTCCGTACAAAAACCAGGATTGATGGTTGGCTTTGTTTGTTCCTGCATCAATAGCCATTGATAATCCTGCACCTACCAGTATCAAGCCAATGGGAGCCTGCCAAAGCCAGCTTTTAATTTTAAATTTCACCATCTTACAACATCATTATTTACTTTAGCAATAGGTTTACGAGTGTTTGATTGTGAATTAAAATGTTTAGGAGCGTCGAGACTTTACGGGTATTGGTACTTGCTACAAAACAGGCACAGGATATCTCCTAATAAATCTTATTTAATTCCAGGTAATGCAAATGCAACATAACTATCTCCGGACAGTGTACTTAATTTTCCGCCGCCACAGGCAATTACAATAAACTGGCGCCCATTTATTTGATAAATAGATGGTGTTGCAAAGCCACTGGCAGGCAGGGTGGTTTCCCACAATAACTGACCGGTACGTTTGTTAAATGCCCTGAATTTACTATCGCTGGTGGCAGCTATAAACAGCAGCCCACCGGCAGTTACAGCAGGACCGCCATAATTTTCTGTTCCCGTAATAATGCCTTTATCTTTGAATGCTTTGTGTTGTCCAAGAGGGATTTTCCAATCTATTTTTCCGGTGCTGAGATTAATGGCATTTAAAGTGCCCCATGGTGGACGAATGGCAGGTAATCCGCTGCTGGTTAAAAATTTATTGTAGCCAGTACCTGTATAAGGAAGATTTAAAAAACTATCTAACACAACGGGCAGCGTAAACTTATTTGCTGCTGTTCTTTTATCTTCTAAAATAAAAGATGCAATGGCATCTCGTTCTTCTTTTAAAAGTTGTGTAAAGGCGGGCATCATCCGTCTGCCGCCTTGTAACAAAGTATCGAGTTGTAAGCTGTTGTACTTTTCTTTTGCATGTACAATGGTTGGATAATTGCCACTGCCTGCTCTGTCTGGTCCATGACAAGAAAGGCAGTTGGACGTGTACAAACGTTGCCCGGCTGTAAACCAATTCTCTTTGATTTTTGTTGGTGCCGGCACGTCTTTCATGGTTAAAATCCAGGGCATTTCATTGGCATTTACAAACAGTAAATTGGTTGCCGGGTCAAATGCAGGGCCGCCCCATTCAGCACCACCATCATAACCTGGAAAAATAACTGTTCCCTTTTTTGAAGGAGGCAAAAACATATGACCGTTGTTCAATACTGCCAGCTGTTTTTTTATTTGAAGTTGCTCCGTGTCACTTGCCAGGTTATTGATATCAGCCTCGGTGAAGACTTGTCGCACAAAGGGTTCTGGTAAGGTTGGCCTTGGTTGTGTGGGAGAAAGTTTTTCGCCCATTAAAACTGTTTCGGTAGAAACTTTTTCTTCTATAATCGGAAAAATTGGTTTGCCGGTACTGCGTTCAAATAAATAGATATAGCCTGTTTTTGTAGGTTGCGCAACAGCTTCAATTTTTTTCCCATTCCTTGTTATGGTAACAAGTGCCGGTGGAGTAGGAAGATCTTTGTCCCATACATCATGATGTATTTGTTGAAAATGCCAGATCTTTTTTCCGGTGGCAGCATCCAGTGCCAGCAGGCAGTCTGCAAAAAGATTATTCCCCTTTCTCATACCGCCATAAAAATCGTAGGAAGCAGAGCCGGTAGGTACAAACAACATCCCTTTTTTTTCATCTAAAGTAAAACCGCTCCAACAGTTGGCGCCGCCAATGTGTTTCCATGCGTTGGGATCGTCCCATGTTTCATAACCGTCTTCGCCGGGTTGCGGTATGGTATGAAAAATCCATTCCTGTTTGCCCGTGTGAACATTGTATGCCCGTATGTGCCCCGGCGCTGCGTTGGCACCCTCATCTACCCTTGATCCAACTATAATTAAATCTTTGTAAATAATACCCGGTGATGTGTTGGTGATGTATAATTTAGAAACATCTCTTCCTAAACCAATATGTAAATCTATTTTGCCTTTATTACCAAATGATTCAATGGGCTTTCCGGTTACAGCATTCACGGCATTTAAGAAAGAGCCTGCTGTAAAAAAAAGACGCTTGTCTTTACCTTTTTCCCAAAAGCAAATGCCCCGGATATTGTTCATGATAAAAAAACCGGAATTGCCTCCTGCATCGTCCTGCGGATTGTACAACCATTTTTCTTTGCCGGTAGCCGCATCCAGTGCAAATAATTTTTGGGTAGGAGTAGTGCCATACAAAATACCATTTACAATAATGGGGTTACATTGTATTTGTGAATGATGTGCGGTGTCAGCATCACCCGTATGAAAGGTCCATGCAACGGTTAGTTGCTGCACATTGCTGGTGTCAATTTGTGTTAATGCACTAAATCGGGTGCCCTCTTTCGTGCCACCATAAACAGTCCAGCCATTGTTTGCATCGGGGGTGGACTGGTTGTTATTGCATCGGCAAAAAATCAGCAATACGCCAATCAAAAAAAGAGAAGGTAATTTCATTTTATCTGCGGCTGGTTTTTTTGGTGTCGTTTTGTAGGAATTAAATTTACATCGAATATTATTAATGCCGCTATTTTTGTCGATTTACTTGAATGGAGTTTTTGTTACGACACTCATTAGAATGAACGATTGAGTTTAAAACGCACAACGCTCTTGCTTTGCATGCTGTTCACTAATTATTAGTTTTGGAAGACATTAAACCATATTCAACCATATCCAACTATCTTCAACCACCTTCAACCTCTTTTAACAACCATCAACCATCTTCAACAGCCTTTTTTATTTTTTCGCCCAGTAATCAATTACGAGCACTTTATCCAGTATTGGTTGAAGCGTTGCACCAAAGGCTTTGTGGGCAGGGTGTGGCAGGTAAATCGCACGATCTTTTTCAGATGAAAAACTAAGCATGAAGCAGTGTGTAAATCCCTGATTAAGTTCCTCAGGGCTATTGTTAATACCCCATTCAAAAGATTTTATTTGCTTGATTTTTGAAGGTAGCGCCCTGAATGCATCTTCTACCTTTTTAATATCGGCGATACTGCTACTATCTTTAAACTTAAATAAAACTACATGGCGCAATACTTTGCCGTATGATTTTTTTTGTTCCTGCGCCTGCGACAAAGTTGTTATGGTTAACAACATTAGCACTAAGTAAAATATTTTTTTCATGTGTTTATTTTTTAGCAAGATAATAAATCTTACTGTTTTGTTGGTGGTGAACTAAATGCAAAAGGTTGGTGGTGAAATGTAAATGTGTTTACCTGCAATAAATTTATTTGATGCAATAAAGAGTCGGGTTGGTAAAAATTCAAATTAGGTTTACTTTAATCTATCATCAATCTCTTCATCCTTTTTTTCATCAGATAACTTTGGATAATCCTCATTAAGCACCTCTTCAAAATCTTCTTTATCTTTTTTATTACTCACCACCAGAAAGATGATTAATGCAATAACTGCAATGCCAAAAAAAATTAGTATTGTCCAGTTCATAATGTTATATTTTAACTTAAAGTTACTATGATTTCCACTTTCGGCATGTTAAGTTTGCTGATAGGGGTAAAAGCAATACTCAGGTGTAATACAAGGTAAAAATACGTTGTAGCATTACATCCTGTTTGCAACAACTATTATAAGCAAAGAAAAGGGGCAATAATTTATTGCCCCTGTAATGATTGCCGTGTTTTATTTTTATTTATGATGAAACAGGTAAAATGCACCTACCTGAAATCCCCTGTTGGTCGATTTTACAGAAGTGTTTTCGTTGATATTACTTAGTCCAAGATTGTACCTTGCATCAATACCGAAATTGGTAGCCGGGTTAACGTATCCAATACCTGCACCTAAGCCAACATCAACTTTCTTTAAACGATCCTTAATGTCAATTGTTGAATTCGGCGTTTTAGATTTGGCGTTAACTAAAAATCCAACCTGCGGACCGGCTTGTAAACGAAATCCATTGTCGAACATGTATTGTACCATCAAGGGTACGTTAATATAACCCAATTGTATTTTTGTTTGAACACCCGATGTGGTAAATTTTGCACCCTGTGCAGAGTAAACTAGTTCCGGTTGAAATGCCAGTTGCTTTGCTAGATGTATATGTCCAATGAGGCCAAGATTAAAGCCTAATAGGTTATCGTACTTTGGGCCATTGTTGCTATTAATATTGTAAATGTTTAAACCTCCCTTAATACCAACATTTATGTTTTGTGCTTTGGCTGTTGCCGTCATAAGAATTGCAGCTAGTGCTACGTTTAAATAAAGTTTCATGATAAGTTTTTTTTATTAATTGAATGATACTAATGCCGTCCATTTTTTTTTAAATGGGATTTTGGCTTCGTTAACGGATGTTGCAAATACAAGTCCAATATTATTTTTTTTATAGAGTTCTTTATCAGCAATTCAAAAATTTAACTGACAATCCATTGTAAATTAGATTGCGTGATATTTTGAAGCATTATTTACCGGTAAAACCCTTGTTGTTATCGATTTTTAAGGAGTGAATGTATTATTTGTATTAAATAGGATGAAAGAATATTGCAGAAAAACAGCTTGTGTTCACTCATTTTTTAACAACACCAGTAAAAAAATGCTGTTGCTGCCTGTTGAGGAAAGTACGCTAGATGGGTATTATAATCCTCAATTTGTGTCATATATTTTTATCAGTAAAATTGTTTACGAAAACCCGGTTGCGGGAGGTAAAAATTATTTTAGTCGCCAGCCAACACTTTATTTTGTGCTGCTGATAATTGGCAGACTACTTTATATTGGGGTACAAAGAATGTTTACCTGCTTGCTGTTTCCGCATCTAGTACCTTTAATGTTTTGACATAATAGGAAAAGGCTTCTTCGGGGGAATCACCTATACATACAACACCAATTTTACCATATTGCGACAATGCGCCAATCATATGGAACATTACGCCTTTCTGGGTAACTCCATCAAAATGCAATCCATGAAACATGGCAATCTCAATCAGGTCTCTTGGTGTAAGACCTTTGTATGCGTCATTTTGTAAATTATCCGAAGCATAATAATAGCGGTGATGTTTGGCGGGTGTTTCAAATATGCCAGTTGCCTCATTATAGTAGCCATTGGTTAATAGCTGCATCATCAGGAAGGGATGGGTTGTTCCACCCTTGCGGAGGTTTATTTCAATGGCATAATTCTTCCAGATTTCATTTTCTTTAACAGAAATAAAATCAATGCTAAAACGACCCAGTACACCTTCTTTCTTTAATGCGTGGGCAATGGTTTTTGATAATTCACCAATTTCAATTTTATAGTTTTTATCTGCAGGAAAATGAGCGCCCAGAAATACCTGCTGCGATTCTCCTCCTAAAACCTGGTCGTGGGTTGAAATTAAATCAACTTCACCTAATGGGTTTATTCTGCATTGCGCAGATGGCGAGGCTTTTACTTCACCATCTATAAATGCTTCCACAATACCTCCCATCTGTGTAAATTTTTCAAGGAAGGCGCTTGTGCTTAAATCATCTGCAACAGGAATTATTTCTTTGTACAGGTTTTGATGAATCCAGTCGTATAGTTCTCTTTTGTTTTGCAGATGTGGGTATTTTATAATTGCATTGCCTTCGCCTGAAAATCCATCATTCATTTTTATTACTGCCTTTTTCAAAGTGGGATACATATCTTTCAATGCTGCAACAGCATGTACAATATCTTCGTAACTGTACAGGTTTTCAGCGCCAGGCGGCATCGGTATTCCGGCTTTTAAAAACAATCTCCTGCTGCCGCTTTTACTACCCAGGTAGGTTAAAGATGGGTCACATCCGTAAATCGGTACCCCAAGCATTACAGATAAAGTTCTTTCAAAGGGTGTAGTATTAAAACAGGCGATATGTGCAACATGCCCAGCCGGAATACTTTGTTTGATGCGTTTCATCAAACGCTTTCTTTGCAGAATTTTTTCTGTAAGCGAAATGGAGGAGGCATCGTAACAACTTAGTAGTGTTAATCGCTCTCTTGCATGAAAACCAGTAATACCCGGCAACAGGTGTACATAATAATCTATAATAATAGGGTCAATTGGCATACTGCTTACGTAGGTAATGTGTGTGCACGGCATTCGCAGCAGCATCAGCAAACAAAGCAGCCGTTCTTCGTAATACATTGACCCGGTAATTTTTGAGAGAACCTCCTGGTCGAGCGTAAGACTGGGAATTACGATAATAGTTTTGGATGCAAGGTTGTCTGGAAAAAATAATTCAAACTGATTAGAAAAAGTCTTTTGAATTTGCTCAAATTGCTCCAATTCTTCTGTAGAACCCGGCACCGGTTGATGACTGGCAAAATAATAAAATGATAAATTCTTTAAGTCGATATTCTTTCCGGAAGTGTCCATAATCGCTTATAAATTTTGCCGCAAGATGCTTAAAAGTCCTTCAAAAAAAACTGAGTTTCATCATACGAGGGCAAATGTTTTATCATTTTTTCTATGTCTTTGTGATAGCGCCAAACCATTTCGTTTAAAAACTGACTGGCGATAGTGAATGATACATCTTCTTTTGTAAAATAAAGAAAGCGGAAATATAAAAATGCAGCCAGATGAATTAATAAGGAAGTAGAATGGAGAGGTGTTTTTGAAACGCAGAAGACCAACGAGTTTTGGTGATTACATTTCATTTTGCATATCAGACGCTAAATACCATCAACCCATAGACAAATGTTACACCCGGTAAGAAAGACCGGTCGTTTTTTATTTTAAAGAATAGGATTTTTGTATAATAAAAGAGTACGTCCTAATATTTATTATTGGAACATGTAGTTAAGCGCAGGGCTATAAATCATTTATTTTTTAGTCGGTATAATCAAAACCGGTACATTGCTATGATGCAGTACTTTCTCTGTTACACTGCCCATTAATATTTTTTCCAGACCGCTCCTGCTATGCGATCCCATTACGATGATATCGACAGCCATTTCTTTGGCCACTTTTACAATAGATTGGGCAGAATCACCATCTTCCGTAATAATCGCAATACTTTCATCTTTCAGATGATTTTTTGTATTTTGAAGGAAACCGATGGCTGCAGTTTTTAATGCAGCCTCATCCGGAACCTGGGAAACATCTGGCATGCCAAAACCGCCAAAACCCATGATAGGGGAGTATTCCAGCGAAGAATAATATACTGCATCTTCAATTACATGTAGCAATATAATTTCTGCATTCATTGCCTTACCAAGTTCATATCCTGTTTCAGCAACCTTTTGTGCGCTGGGGTCGTAGTCTAATGTTATGAGTATCTTTTTCATTACATAAAGGTAGTATCCTTGAATGAACTTTGCTTGAGAAAATTTATGACAGTTTAATTTTTAGGGGTAATGAATCCTTTGTTAATAATTTGATTTTTTAAAAGGCGCTTTTTTGTTGTAGAACCGATTTATCTCCTTTGGGTGAGTGGTTCGGGGCTTTAGAAAATGGGGGGCCAGGATGAATATCCAGCCCCGTTTTTTTAATCCAATATCCTATGAAAAACCTATTGCAAAGAAATGCATTTTTAAAAAACAACGTTTATATGAAAACTTTTATAGTTTATATAAATCACACTTTTTGGGGACAACATACTTGCATGCGATATTAAAAAATTATTAAATGCCGATACAGTAGAAGTGACTTCTATACAAAATTGTCTGCCAAAGGCCTTGTTATTTTTGTTTGAACCATGAATTGAAGAACATGTTTTAGAGGTTTATCATTCGGACGATTTTCTAATCACCATTTTATTTTAAATGAATTTAATGCTCGGGAATGTTACCGCTGGTTAACCTGTGCAATCCCCAAACGGGTTACACAAATTAAACAGCCGCTTTACAACGACTGTTTAATTTAAAGAATGCGTAAAAAATAATTAAAAACTCATAGATGCACCTATCTTAATTCCCTGGTTGTACGTTTGAAGATTTTGGCCGGCATTTACTTTGGATAATCCCCGCTCGTATGATGCTGTGAGCCTGATGCCATTGCTGAATTTATATCCAATACCTGCAGTAACTGCAGCATCCCAGCGGTTTAACTGGCTTGTAACATCCATTTTATTATTAAATAAATTGATTCCTAACACACCCGCTTTTGTAATTAAGGTTGCGTTGGTTAAATAAGAAATCTGGGGGCCGGCAAATAGCTGGAAGCCATTAAAATTGGCTTTTAACACAACAGGCATGTCAATGTAATTTGATTGCAACCTGGTGAATGCCTGGGCGCTCAACAGACCAATACCTTTTACGGAATATGTACCACCTATTTCGTATCCTTTTGATGAATAATACAAGCCAGGTTCAACCGAAAAATTATTGCCAACGGGGATATTGGTAAAACCACCTGCATAAAAGCCTGCAACTGTTTTAGTGGTTACAATTCCGTTTGTAAGATTTAGCAACTGCTGCATATTTTTTATGGCATCGCCCCGCATGCCGCTAACAGTAACACCAGCGCCTGCACCAAATGTAGCAGTTTGTGCATAACAACCCAATGACAGAACTAAACTAACTGAAAGTAAAAAATTGTTTTTCATAAAAATCCGCATTCGGGTTTTACAGCCGCCTGCTGCTATAAGAAGGAAGATCGTTACAAAAGATTAATTACCGGCACATAAGGTTTTGTTAAAGGCAAGTAGTGAAATCACTGATGCACTTGAGGGGTAAACACAGTACAAGATGAGCGCTTTTTTTAACTGAAATGTATATCGGTTAATGTAATAAAATCTATTTTTTTAAACTGATCGTTTTAAGATAACCATACCCCGGAATTTTTTTTTCATGCGTGAATATTTAGGCAAGGGTAACTGCAGACTTCCACAAATGCTGTATCCGGCCTTTCTGTAAAAAGTGATTGCTTCGGCACTGGTGTCCATTGCTTTTAAAAAGATGATTTCTTTTTTTAACGCACGTGCTTTTTCCAACGCATACTCCATCAGTGTTCTTCCTAATCCTTTGCCCATAGCAGCTTGTCGGAGGTAAATTCGTTCTACCTCTATGGCTTTGCTCTTTTCTTCAGTCGCCAAAACAGCATTCAACACTATCTTTAAATATCCTAAACTTTTACCATTTTCAGTAGCAAGTATATACTCGGTATTTGTATCGATGAGCTCATTTTCTATTTTGTCTGGCTCATAAGCAGTATTCATATACCATACTGCGCCTTCAGCATGCCATAAATGTAAATAGTGTTCTTTGTAAATATCTTTTGCAAGTATTGATATCAATTCAGCATCTGCAACCGTTGCTCTATAAAGGCTTATCATAAGTTTTTTAAAAAATGTAGCTAAAACTAATAGGTGCGATTCACACACTCCGGATATTGTTGTAGTTAATTTACATGTTTGTAAAGTTAGCAATGGTTGATATATAATAAGTAAGTATTGTTTGTTAAACGTAAATAGTTATTTACTTTGTTATCTTTAAATTACAAGAAAGAAAAACTTTTTAAAAAAAGCGTTTATGTCAAAGCAAAATCCAAATAAAATCCAATCAAAACATGCCGCCTTGTCTGCAACACGCTGTGAAGAATTGCTTAGTATACTAAGCGACCGTTTCGACAAAAATATGAGTCGCCATAAAGGGCTGGCTTGGGTAAAAATTCAAACGAAGCTAAAAGGCAATAACATAAAATTGTGGTCGCTTAACGAATTGGAAATAACCGGGGGCGAACCGGACGTAATTGGTTACGATGAAAACACAGACGAATATATTTTTTGTGATTGCTCAGCCGAAAGCCCCAAAGGCCGACGAAGTATTTGCTACGATCAGGAAGGACTGGACTCCAGGAAGGAATTTAAACCGGAAAACAATGCCATCAATATGGCAGCGGCCATGGGTGTAGAAATTTTAGGTGAAGAAGAATACAGGGAGTTGCAGCAGCTTGGAAGTTTTGATACAAAAACATCCAGTTGGTTAAAAACTCCGGATGACATTAGGCAACTCGGTGGTGCCATCTTTGCTGATTTTCGCTATGGGCATGTTTTTGTGTATCACAACGGCGCTCAATCTTACTACGGTGGCAGGGCTTTCCGTGGCGCATTAAGGGTTTAAATATTGCACAAAGTACTTAGTCTACATTTGCTTAAGCTTTGTTTGATAAATAGATTAAAAATGCCGGCATTAATTTAAATATGAACAGCAAAATAAAGATAGGGTCGTTGGCACCTACTATAACTGTTTGGTGAAATTACTTAAGCAGTTTTGTTTCCATCATCATACATACTAATAAGGGCCTGCATAGTTTCCTTTAACGCACCAGACGCTTCATCAAAAAAATTATCTTTATTTTTTTTGGAAGCCTTGTTGTCAGTTGATTTTTTAATGTTGGATCTTACCATATCGAGTTCGTCAAAAAAAACGGGCATATTTTTTTCGTAAAAACTATTCACTGCTTCAATATTTATCAGCAAATCTTCATATTCGTTTACAATGCTATTGATTTCTTTTACATTCTCCAGCGAATGCCTTCTTGGTATACGGTTAAATAAAGCATTTAAAGTTGTTGTTGTTGAATTCATCGATTGTGTTTAAAATGATTTACAACAAATGTACACTTAAGGGCACCAGCGCTGCTGTGTAATTTAAATGGGTTGCATGTGCGCTTTAAACCAAAACATTAATATAAGTTAGGTTCAGTGACCAAATTTTTTAAGATGCTATTTAATAGCTGCTATGCAGCATTAACGTTACAAGGTTTTGTATTCCTCTCTAACAGGACTAAAAACATCAACCAATGTACACACAGTTTTTGCATATGCGCTGTGCCATACATTAGGTGGAATTACGTGGTAGCTGCCTGCAGTTAATGAATAGATAATGCCGGCAATATCCATATCCAGCTCACCTTCCAGGATATAAGTTATCTGTTCATGTATATGTTGATGCAATGGCATAACAGTGCCAGCATCAATTTTAACCAGCCCAAAACTAATATTTTGCCCATGGGCATAATGGCCTGTTATCCCCTCCATTAATTGTTTCGGTGCGATGTCCTGTATCTGTTGCATCAGTGAGCGTATTTTTTAAAATGATCAGAATATTTTTAAACTAAAAACCGGATAAAAAACAGCTACTTCTTTTAATGCTTATTAGTATCCTCTTTTAAATGAAAGTACTAAAATGATTTTATAATGTGGAACAAAGGATTGTTTTTAGACAATTGTGCTACTTATTGTAAACGGTTTTCCAGTAGGTTGAATCAGTTTTAAAAGAACCTGCCGATGGTATATTATTTATTTTTTTTAGTTTAAACTTCACTGAAAGCAGGCTGTCTAAACGACTTCTTTTCCAAAAAATAGACTTTTATCTCCCCATAATTTGTTTACAGTTTATAATCATGTTTGGCACGGTTTAAGCATATACCGTTAATATAAATAATCACTTTTAAAAAAAAGTTTATGAAAAATCTAATTACAATGCTCAGTGTTATAGCAGTAATCGCTTCGTGTAAAAATTCTACTGCCGACAATACAAAAGTTCTAGCTGCCTATAAAGACTCTGTTGAACATGCGGAATTTAATAAATGGAAAGCAGCAAAAGATGCAAAACAAAATGAAAAGACAATCGTCTATAAAACCTTGCCTGCTGAAAATTCAAGTGCTCCAGTGCAGGCAGTTCCACAAAAGCAAGGATGGAGTAAAGCAGCAAAAGGTGCCGTAATTGGTGGTGTAACGGGTGCAGCGGCAGGTGCCATTATTGACAAAAAGAACCGTGCCGCCGGAGCCGTTATTGGTGGTGTTGCAGGTGCAGGTGTTGGTTATGGGATAGGCAGGCACATAGACAAAAAGAATGGCCGTAACTAATTTAATTCAAAACATACAAACGGAATCCATCAAGGATTCCGTTTTTTATATTAATTCTTTTCATCGTGAATTATCTTGATCTTATATTATTAGTCATCATTTTGTTGACAGGTTGGATAGGATTTAAAAGAGGGTTTATCCGTTTATTTTTACTGTTAACTAAATGGATAGGTGCTTTTTTGTTAGCCTTTTTTTTATACCTTAATGTTGCCCCCATACTTAGTGCAAATTTTATAGTCCCAGATCAATGGCAGCTCCCTATTTCTTTTTGCCTGGTTTTTCTGGTTGGCTTCCTTGTAATATCGCTTGGTATTTACTTTCTCAATAAGGTTTTACGTCCCGAGCTTCAAAATGCCTATATCAACAGGTTTGCAGGAATAATTCCGGGAATAGCACTAGGACTGTTATCAGCTTTACTAATTGTAAAAGTGACTGCTGCATCTTTGTGGCTGGATGCAGCTGCTGAAGCAAGGCAGGGAGCAATCACCCATCCATTAAATAGTTCGGCTGATTGGTCTATCAATAAAATGAGCAGTATTTTCAATACGCCAATCCAGCAAAAAATTTCAGGTGCTTTTGGAGCTGGTTCAGGCGGTAATCTATTTGAAGAATTTAAATGCGATAATTTTATTTCAAGAGCAGACCTTGAGCAACAATTATTGCAGTTAGTAAACAAAGAAAGATCTGCAGTGGGACTAGTAAAAGTAGTGGCTGATGAAGCATTAAAAAATGCAGCCCTTAAGCATGCCGAAGATATGTTTACTAGAGGTTATTTTTCTCACGAAACACCCGAAGGAATCGATCCCTTTGAAAGAATGAATCAACTCCATATTCGTTTTAAAGCAGCGGGCGAAAACCTGGCACATTCTAATGCTTTGCTATCAGCTCATACAGGACTGATGAATTCTCCCGGCCATCGTGCAAATATTTTAAACGCCCATTTCGGGAGGCTGGGGATAGCCATACTGGATGGAGGAGATAAAGGACTAATGATTGTTGAGGAATTTAGGAATTAAATAGTTTAAGGATGCTTACCAAAAATATTTTATCCAGTTGTGATAACATTTTGCCAGATTTGTTTCCATTATGTATACTACAGAACTAGTTTCAAAACAGCGAAAGAAATTCTGGACAATATTTGGGCAGTATATGAAACCGGTGCCGGGTGCAGGCAGTGAAGCTGTGAATTGGCTTAACTACAAAACCGGTGTACGAAACATCTTTTTCAGGTTAGATGCAGATCAACATAACGCTCATGTAGGAATTGAAATGCAGCATGCTACGGAAGCCGACAGGTTGCATTGTTACAACCATTTTGTTGCATTAAAAAAAATATTGGAACAAATTACCAGTAGTAATTGGCAGTGGCATGCTGCAATGATAGATGAAAATGGACAAACTATCAGCCGCATCAGCCAATCGCTTCACAGTGTAAATATTTTACAAGAAGCAGACTGGCCCTGCATTATTGCATTTCTTAAGGAACATATTACATCGCTCGATGCATTTTGGAACACCGTAAAAGATGGATTTGAATAAGTATATACCTTGGTAGCTTATCTATTGCATTAGAAGGAAGTGTGTTCATTTTAGTGATCCGATTGCGTGTTGTTTTTCGAGTAAATTGACTACAAAAACCTACGAATTCACTGTTGGTATTTTTTATTTTATTCCCTTTCATTTCAAGTATTATTGAGAACAAGTCTTTGTCCCTAGCTCAACGGTCAAACTATTAATTATTGATTCAGCAAGTAAAGTTCACGGCATTAACAATGCAGTTCAGAATAAATTATCTCAATTATTTCTTTAGGTAAACACAATGCAATAAAAAATATTTAAATTGAACCCTAAATTTAAAAAAATGAAAAAGAAATCACCAGCTTCTATAAACCGGAGAAAATTTGTTGGAACTACTGCCAAAGCAATAACGGGATTTTTTATTTTACCAAGGTTTGTTTTAGGCGGACGAAAGCCTGATGGCACCATGTACACTGCACCGAGCGATATGATTACGCTGGGTTTTATAGGTACTGGCAAACAAGGCAGGGGATTAACTTCAGCCTTTTTGGAAACAGGTGAAGTAAAGATTATAGCTTTAAGTGAAGTGTATAAGGATAAAGGAATTTTAACGCTTGAAAACATTAAAAACTTTTACAGTAAAAATGGACAGCACGGGAAGTATGCTGACATTCCTGTTTATAACGACTTTAGAGAACTGCTGGCCCGTAAAGATATTGATGGAGTTGTGATAGCGACTCCGGATCACTGGCATGCCGCAGGAGCGGTAAGAGCAGCAGAAGCTGGTAAAGATATTTTTTGCGAAAAGCCGCTTGCATTAACTGTAAAAGAAGGCAGGGCGATGGTGAATGCAACCCGTTTGCATGGCCGGGTTTTTCAAACAGGTAGTATGCAGCGTTCCTGGGCTGAGTTCAGGCAGGCAGTTGAATTGGTTCGTAACGGATACATAGGCGATATTAAAAGCATAAAAGTTAGCGTAGGGCCGCCACCGATAAAATATGATCTTGCTGCCCAACCAATACCTGATGGACTGGACTGGAGTAAATGGCTAGGCCCTAACGCACCAAGTGCATTTAATTCGGAACTGGCACCTCCGGTTTCAAACGATGTATTCCCCAACTGGCGTAAATACAAGGAGTTTGGTGGCGGGGGCGTTACCGACTGGGGCGCACACATGTTCGACATTGCTCAGTGGGCATTGCATATGGATAACAGCGGCCCGGTTGAAGTAAGTGCTCCCGACGGAGGCCTGCATAAAAACCTCACCTTCCGGTATAAAAATGGCACCATAATGACGCATGAAAAATGGGAATGGGAAAATGCTGTTCTCTTTACCGGCACTGAAGGCGAGATAAGAATTGAGCGGGGTAAACTTGAAACAACACCTGTCGGGTTAAAAGACAGAATTATCGGCGAAACGGAGCAGCATGTGTACAAAAGCGTAGATCATTACAAGGATTTTTTAAATGCTATGCGTAAAAGAAGTATGCCTGTTTGCGATGTTGAAACAGGGCATCGCACTGCATCCGTTTGTAATATCGGAAACATAGCTTACCAGTTAAACCGATCCCTGCAATGGGATCCTGTAAAGGAATTGTTTACCGATGATGACGAAGCTAATGCTTTACTGGGAAGGCCGATGCTGAATGAATGGGCAATAAAATTATAGTTCCGGGTCTATAAGATTTAGCGGTAAGAAATAGTTCTTGAAATTTAAAAACACTAAAAAGCCATTCGCTTTATGCGGACGGCTTTTTTATTGTAGTTGCTTTTTTTTTATAGCAATGAATGCCTGTTGGGCTTCTATTCAACCGGTTGAAGTTTAGCAGTGAAATGCCGAAGCATTGGAGCCTCTTCAATAATTTTTAATCCTTTAATTGACTTCCTGTTTTGGAATACTTCAATAATTACTTCTGCCACGTAATCGATATGGCTTTGGGTGTAAACTCTTCTTGGTATTGCCAACCGAACCAGTTCCATTTGCCCCGGTATTAGTTTACCATCTTCGCCATATTTGCCAAACATCAACGAGCCAATTTCAACGCTACGTATACCACCTTCTAAATATAAAGCCCCTACCAACGCTTGCCCGGGATATTGTTCTACCGGAATGTGATCAAGAAAAGCTTTGGCATCTATGTACACTGCATGGCCGCCGGCAGGCTGCATTACAGGCACGCCTTCTGCAATTAATTTATTGGTAAGATATTCAATACTGCGGATGCGGTATTGCAAGTAATGTTCGTCCATCACTTCCATTAATCCAATTGCAATGGCTTCCAAGTCACGACCTGCCAGGCCACCGTAGGTTGGAAATCCTTCTGTGATAACGAGCAGGTTTCTGCATTGTAATGCAAGCGCTTCATCATGCATGGCCAGGAAACCCCCAATGTTTGCAAAAGCATCTTTCTTGGCACTCATAGTGCAGCCGTCCGCATAAGAAAAAAGTTCTTTTGCAATTTCATTAACCGGCTTATCAGCATAACCATCTTCACGCAGTTTAATAAAATAACTATTCTCTGCAAAACGACATGCATCTATAAAAAGCGGGATGTTATTTTCTGTGCAAATCTTTTTGACTGCTTTAATATTTGCCATACTTACCGGTTGCCCGCCACCGGAATTATTGGTAACTGTTATAATACAAAGTGGAATATTTTCAGCCCCTTTTGTCGCAATGAATTTGATAAGAGAATCTGTATCCATGTTTCCTTTAAACGGTGCAGGAATAGAGGGGAGTTTGCCTTCTTCACAAATAAAATCAACACCTTCGGCACCGGAGAATTCAATATTGGCACGGGTTGTATCAAACAAGGTATTGCTTACAAAGTATTTTTCTTTGCCGCCTAAAATGCTGAACAGAATTTTTTCCGACGCTCTTCCCTGGTGTGTTGGAATTACCAATGGCATGCCGGTTATTTGTTGGATGGTTTCTTCAAAACGGAAAAAACTTGGACTGCCAGCATACGATTCGTCTCCCCGCATTATTCCGGCCCATTGGTTGCTGCTCATTGCACTCGTACCACTATCGGTGAGCAGATCAATTAATACGTCGTTAGAACGGATAAGGAACGGGTTATAAAAAGCATTTTTTAAAATATCGATACGCTCTTCTTTTGTGGTAAAATAAATTGGCTCAACCGATTTTATTTTAAATGGTTCGATGATTGTTTTCATGTGTTTATTTTATGTTGTTGTGATAAAATGAAATTTGCCCTTTAGATATTTTTTGTTGAAAATTGATTTTTAGAATGGCCCATCTAATGCAAAACATGATTAGAATGGTTAAAGAAATAAAATATAGAAAGGTGTAGAAAATTGCAGGCAGCAATAAATAAGATGAAAAAACTAAGAAGGCTTACTGATGATATTTTTCCAGAGTTGCATAGCACCAAAGGTATGCAGGCTGCTGGTAAAAAAAAATATGATTTTATCCTTGCACATTCTAGTAAACGGATTAGATTATTGTTGAGCTTGTTACAGTAGTAGAAACATCTTTTTTCTATCCTTCATTCAAGTGTTTAAGTAAATGGTATAAATTGTTGTTACATTCGATAATGCTATATTTTAAATATAGGTTGGCGGTCATTTTCTTATACTCAAATTCATTTCATGAAAAAGTACGGTTGCTGTTTTTATTTCATGCTGTTATTTGCCCAGATAGTTACGGCACAATCATCCGATGTGCTCACTATCCGGAATTTTGGAAAGGAACATGCTAACCATATTCTCGGAGAGTTTGTGCAATTGCTGGCGTTGCCCAATCTTACCAAAGACACGGTGAATATTAAAACGAACACAGCATTTATTATGGATATGATGAATAAAAGAGGCATTCAAAAAGTGCAGCTTTTAAATGGAACATCCAAAGGAGTACCACCAGCAGTTTATGGTGAAGTTTTAGTTCCCGGTGCAAAGCAAACACTTATTTTTTATGCACATTACGATGGCCAGCCTGTAAACCCTGCGCAATGGGCAAAGGGACTGGAGCCTTTTGTTCCGGTATTGTTTTCAAATACCATACATAAAGCCGGGTTTAATATTCCTTTTCCAGCTGATAATTTTTACAACCCGGAATGGCGGATTTATGCCCGTGGCGCAAGTGATGATAAAGCGGGTGTGGTTGCCATTTTGAATGCCTTTGATGCCTTAAAGAAGAGCGGCTTACAGCCAACCTGCAATCTAAAGTTTTTTTTTGAAGGAGAGGAGGAGGCAGGCTCACCACATTTAAATGAAATACTGGAGCAGCATGCTGCTTTGCTGCAATCAGATTTATGGATTATTTGTGACGGACCGGTGCACCAAACCGGTAAAAAGCAAATTTATTTCGGAGTAAGGGGAGATGCACATCTTGACTTGACCGTCTATGCCTCCAAAAGACCACTACACAGCGGGCATTACGGCAACTGGGCTCCTAACCCTGCTATGATGCTGGCAAAATTATTGGCTTCGATGAAAGATGATAATGGGAGAGTAGCTGTGAAAGGTTTTTATGATGATGTAACACCCTTGACTGCGCTAGAAAGAAAAGCTTTGCAAGAGGTGCCATCCGTAGATGAACAAATGAAAAATGAATTAGGTATTAGTGCAGTTGAATCACCGGCTGTTTCATTAAACGAGGCAATCAACCAGCCCTCATTAAACATTAATGGAATGCAGAGTGGTAATGTAGGAAAACAGGCATCCAATCAAATTCCCACTTTTGCAACTGCTGTCGTCGATCTCAGGCTGGTGTTGGGTAACGATTGGAGGCGGCAGCAGCAAAAAGTAATTGATCACATAAAAGGCCAGGGATATTTTGTAACTGATCACGAGCCCAATGATGAAGAAAGAAAAAAATACGGAAAAATAATTAAGGTGATTGCAGGCGAGGATAGTTATAATGCACAGCGCACGTCGATGGAGTTGCCCATTGTAAAAAAAGTAATTGAAGCAGTCAAAAGTACCGCCAACAGCCAGTTAGTGCTGCAACCAACAATGGGAGGCAGTCTTCCATTATTTGTATTTGAAAAATATTTGAAAGCTAATACTATTACAGTTCCTATTGCCAATCATGATAACAACCAGCATGCAGAAAATGAAAATATACGTTTGCAGAATTTGTTTGATGGTATTGAAACAATGGCATCGGTGATGATGATTAAATAGTTTTTTTGTTATCGATAACTCATATAATAAGGTTATACGAGGCAAAACTACCATCAAACTGGTTAATGATATTTTAACGCCGGCTAACACTGTGGTTCTTTTATATTTTAACGTAGTTGTCAGCATATTCAATTATGCTTTGCAAGTTTTTTCGCCCTGTTTTTCATGAAATATTATTTATAAAACAAGCATAGATGTATAATTGGTTGTCGGGTATTAATTTAAAAAAAATATAGATGGCTTTTTTATTATCTTGTTGATACATTTAATCACCTCAAATTTTTTTATGAAAAAAGTATTCCTATGGGTAAATGCATGTTTATTAGTGCTAACATCGTTTGCTCAATCTGAACAAAAAAAATATCCCCTGGTGAATATTCCTTTTAAAAAATTTACGCTAAGCAACGGGCTTACATTAATTGTACATGAAGATCACAAAGCGCCCATTATAGCTTTTAATGTGTGGTATCATGTGGGTAGTAAAAACGAAAAGCAAGGCAAAACCGGCTTTGCACATTTATTTGAACATTTAATGTTTAACGGCAGTGAGCATTTTAATGATGACTATTTTAAACTGATGGACCAGATTGGTGCAACTGATTTAAACGGCACTACCAGTAATGATCGTACCAATTATTTTGAAAATTTTCCTGTTGCAGCGTTGGAGAAAGTTTTGTGGATAGAAAGCGACAGGATGGGTTATTTACAGAAGGTAATCGATACAGCGAAACTAAACGAACAAAGGGGCGTTGTTCAAAATGAAAAGAGGCAGGGCGAAAACCAGCCATATCGCCTGGCAGAAGAACTTACAGTAAAGAGTACTTATCCGGCTGGACATCCCTATTCATGGTCTGTAATAGGTTCTATGGAAGATTTAAATGCAGCATCGCTGGATGATGTGAAGGAGTGGTTTAAAACTTACTATGGCCCAAACAATGCAGTCATTTGCATTGCCGGCGATATTAAGGCGGAAGATGCACTGGAAAAAGTGAAAAAATATTTTGGAAATATACCTGCTGGCCCACCAATTGCCAAGCATGCTGCATGGACTGCTAAGATGAGTGGCAATCATTACCAGGTTGCTCAAGATAGAGTGCCACAGGCCCGTATTCAAAAAACATGGAATACGCCTGGCTGGGGCATGCAGGATTTAACTTACCTCAACCTCTTGCTTGATATTTTAACCAATGGTAAAACATCACGGCTGTATAAAAGATTGGTTTATGATGAACAATTGGCCAGCAACGTTTTTGCTTACATCCAGGATAATGAAATAGGAGGGCAGTTTAATATTTTTTCAGATGCAAAACCAGGTGTTCCATTAGATAAAATAAATGCTGTTATAAATGAGGAATTTAAGAAACTGCTGGCAAATGGCGTTACACCTGCAGAACTGGAAAGAGCTAAAACAAGGGCCTTTACTGGGTTTATAAAAGGTGCTGAGCGCATTGGTGGTTTTGGAGGAAAGAGCGATATACTTATTCAAAACGAAGTGTTTGGTGGCAGCCCCGACTATTTTAAAACAGTGTATAAAAGAATTGCAGATGCAACACCTGCCAACATTAAAGAAGTGGCAGCTACCTGGTTAACCAATGGTGAGTACCGGCTTGATATTTTGCCTTATGGGAACTTTTCTGCTGATTCAGTAAACCTCGACAGGGCTGTTCAGCCGGCAATGGGCGCACCTGCTGTAGTTAAGTTTCCGGAGGTAAAAGAATTTACATTAAGCAATGGATTAAAAGTGTCTTTTGTAGAAAGAAAAGCAGTTCCTGTTGTAAATATGTCTTTAATGGTGGACGCTGGTTATGCTGCTGATCAGTTTGGCACAGCAGGCCTTGCATCCATTACAGGCACTATGTTAACCGAAGGAACCAAAACAAAAACTTCTTTACAAATCAGCGATCTGCAGGCCGATTTGGGAGCATCCGTTTTCAGCAGATCTGACCTTGATAAAACTTACTTAACATTAGGCGCACTTACCACTAAGTTCAACGCTTCGTTATCTCTGTTTGCAGATGTTTTACTCAATCCATCTTTTCCGCAAAAAGATTTCGACAGGGTAAAAAAGGAACAATTGCTATCCATAAAACAAGAGCAGGCGCAGCCGGTATATATGGGCCTGAGGATACTTCCCAAGCTATTATATGGCAAAGGCCATGCATATAGTAACCCCTTTACAGGAAGCGGTACAGAGGAATCTGTAAATAAAATTGTCAGAGGCGATTTAATGAAATTTCACCAAGCATGGTTTGTGCCAAACAATGCTACCCTTACTGTAGTCGGCGATATTAATGCGGACGAATTAAAAGCAAAACTGGAAAAAAGTTTGGCTGGCTGGAAAGCTAAACCAGTACAACAGAAAAATATAGGTGAGGTAGCACTACCCGATAAACCCGTTGTATTTATTATTGATAAGCCTGGTGCATTACAGTCAATTATTTTTGCTGCAGAAATAAGTCCCTCTGCAAAAGACCCCGATTATGAAGCCATACAAATGATGAATAAAATATTGGGTGGAGAATTTACGGCTCGTATTAATATGAATCTTCGGGAAGATAAGCATTGGAGCTATGGTGCCGGCTCTTATAATTTTGATGCAAAAGGTCCGGGTATCCTTTTGGGCTATGCACCTGTGCAAACTGATAAAACAAAAGAATCGATTACAGAATTGCAAAAAGAACTTACTCAATACATCAATGAAAAACCTGCTACAGAAACCGAGTTTAATAAAGTAAGAGGCAACTCCATTTTGCAGTTGCCTGGTACATGGGAAACCAATGGAGCGGTGCTTGGTTCATTGCAGGATGCTATTAAATATAACCGCGGCATTGCTTACCTTAATAACTATGCTGCCATGTTGCAAAATATGCAACTGCCAACAATTAAAACTGCGGCCCAAAAAGTAATTAAGCCAAATAGCCTTACCTGGGTTATTGTGGGGGATCGTTCTGTAATTGAAAAAGGAATAAAGGATTTGAATGTGGGAACCTTAAAATACATCGATTCCGAAGGAAACGAGGTTAGATAAAAATAAAAGCCCCCGAAATTTTCGGGGGCTTTTTAGGGTTAGTGAAGATATTTTTCATCCTTTTAATGGCTTTGAGTGCTGGTTTTAAATTCACGTAAATCAAGCGCTTGTTTCGGACTCACAGTTTCGCAGATTGAATTTGCTCCTAAATAGCTATCGTCTTTTGTATTGTAAAAATAAAGAGCAACAGCAAAGTATACATAAGCCGCTGTACATTCAAACACCTCGCCAACGGATAGATATACGCCAACAGCCTTGCCCCGGGGCAATAAAAGGTACTTGGTGCTATAAAATACAGACCAGCTTATTAAAAAAAATATTCCCATTGTAACGGGAGCAACCGGTAACTTAAATTTTTTATTTACTTTTATCCCGAACCCAAATTGAGAAATAATCAGTGGTACCAGTATGAGAAATGAAACAGAGAATATTCTGAAAAGCACATTAATTTCCAATAGACGATGCAAGCCGGTTTTTTTTACACCATTCAGATATTTGTCATTGAACATTTCAAGATTATGAATATTTGTTTCCTTTTGAACATTTACCATTTTTAACTCCTCGGGTGTGTTGAAACCTATTATCCGCTGTCCCCAGCTTATTTCTTCTCCCATCCCCATAAAAAACATAAGGGCAAGTCCCAGAACAAAAATATTTTTATTCCTTTTAAATGTAGCAAAGCATAATACAGAGGCCAACAAAAAAAATATCGCCGTTACCCATTCAAAAAGACTGTCTTCTTTGCCAATTGCCATAATTACAGCATCACTGCAAAAAATGTAAATTGAATAGCTAAAAGTAATCACCGCTATAATTGAAATAATATAAGGTTTTACCGAATCTATTTCTTTGAGGTAATTTTTAATGAACATACACAGTTGGTTTTAGGTTGTATAACAAATATAACGAGTACATTTACAATTAAGTTAACAATAAAATAATATCACCGCTGTAGAACGTTACACAAAAAATATTATTATAATTATAAGCAGCATATCAAAAATATTTTTTGGTTTCCCTCTGCTTACATATAAATAACCGTTACCCCGTTTTGAACTTTGATAAAGACATTTATAAGTTAAATGAATTTTTAAAAGGTTGGCAACCCTTGCATCAATTTGAAGCACACGTTTTCGTCAATTATATTAACTTTAAGCAATTAAACTTGCTATTATGGAACAAAAAAAAATGGCCCCTACTATGATGCCCAACGCACATAAGGACATTCCGGGAAATCCTTCTACTGCAAAAAGCAGCGCAACCAAATTAAACGACCGAAGCAATGGGAAATCACTTCGTATATTGAGTGAAGAAGACTGGAATTTCTGGATCACAAATGGATACATTGTTATAAAAAATGCTGTTTCAAAACAACAGGCACAGGATACTGCTAAATTTTTATGGGAGTTTGAGGAAAAAGACCCTGATGATCCGGGAACATGGTATGCGCCACCCCGTGCTGAAATGAAAATGAAAGAACTCACCAATACCGGTATGGTGGAAGTGTACAACAACCAGCAGCTTTGGAACAACCGTCAAATGCAAAAAGTGTACGATGCCTTTGTAGATATTTGGGGCACAGAAAAATTGTGGGTAACCATTGATCGGGCCAATCTTAATTTTCCCATTAAGCCCGGATTTGAATACAAAGGTTTTATCCATTGGGACTACGATCCGGACACAAAACCAGTGAACGTACAAGGCGTAATTGCATTGGCCGATCAGGATGATGAAAACATGGGTGGTTTTCAATGTATCCCCGAATTGTTTCGCACTTACGACACATGGAAACTTACACAGCCCGAAGACAGGGATCATTTTAAACCAGATACCACCGGCTTTGAGATGAAAAAAGTAAAAATGGAAGCAGGCGATTTATTGATATTTAACAGCCTTCAGCCCCATGGCATCCGGCCTAACCTAAGTGAGAATAAGGTTCGCATTGCACAATACATTTCTATGATGCCGGCAGAGGAAGAAAATGAAGCGCTTCGGCAATGGAGGATCACCTCTTGGCGAGACAGCGTTGCACCCGAAGGTTATGCATTTCCTGGCGACCCCAGAAAATGGGAGCAAACCAAATATGGCCGGGCCGAATTAAATGACCTGGGCAAAAAATTGTTGGGGTTTGAGAAGTGGTGAGTGAATAAACTCCTTATTACGCTCCCAATTTCTCCCAAATTTTAGGAGTTCCCAGCCGAGTTTCCACAATTGGCTTTGCAGCAAAGCCGAGGGACTCGGCGCTATTCAGGAAAGCTGTTCAATCAGTTAATTGAAACACCCTTCAGAATTGCGGCGGGTTCTGCAAAACACATTGCCCACCGCACGGAAACCCGCCTGGGAAACCTTTAATTTATAATGTGGGAGGCTTTTAATGGAATACTCTGAGCGGAAACAAATAATTAAGTCCGGCAGCCGTTTTATGTGGTACAATCCTTTTTGGTTTTCATTAAAGTTTACACCTTTTTCAAAAGGTGTAAACTCTTTTATCACGTTTCGAGTCGCCTCTAAATGCCAGGAAAACTTTATTAATTAGAAGTATGGGAGGTTTTTAATGAAGAGACTACGAGCGAAATCAAAAGGCGGAAACCTTTATTTATACCCCTTCCCAAATTCTTCTGCCAGCAGTTCAATTGCATTGGTTGTTAAACTTTGCTTGGCTGAATTAATTACAACTCTATAGCGCAGGGTAACTGATTCACCTTTTTTTAAACCATAATTAAGGTTTGTTTTTCCATTGCTGAATATTTTTTGTCCTAAGGGATTGGCTGAAAATAAGCCATAGCCACGGGCATGCCAGTAGGTGGGGTAACCAATATTTTGTGGATGATCGATAATAACAATACTGATGCTGTCCTGCGCTTTTTTGCCATACAACATGCACCATTCCGCCCGTGTACCCCAGGCCGCATCGCCGGTAATTCTCCGGCTTGTAATATAATTCCCGGATACAATTGTATCTGCAGCTGCTTGTATGGTTGTTATATTGCCATGAATATCTGTAAATGCCCTCGCTTCCTTTGAAGGCAGTTCCAACTCATGTGCCACTCGTAAACCAAGCAGGCCATCTTTTACATCAGGCAAAGAAACATCTATAGCAGCCTTTAGTGTTGTAATGCGGTCAATGATGCGAAGGTTGTTATAGGCAGAAAAATAAAAGCTCGTGGTTTCTTGTAATAACACATTTTTGTTGATGTCCTGCCAGTTGGCGCTATACATTAATGAGCCTTTTGCACCGCTGGAGGTTTTTAATATGCCGGTAGTTTTGATCCATCCATATCCGGCTTTTTTTTCGGGCGCAATTGCAGACGAATTATTCCAGAAATCAAGACCATTTACACTTTCGTAATTCAGCCACAGGCCAATATGGTGTGGATGATCCACCGGTTCATTTGGCCGGGGACTAATGGGGAAACCTCTAGTAATCAGTTCTCCATTGGCAGCATAAATCGGATACAATACAGGCTTCTCCAAAGAATCAGGATAGATGAAACTGGTAAAAGGTTGTTTGTTTATCAGGATGTTAATCCGCTTATTATTTTCTTCTTTTATTATTTCAATTATATTTTTTTGTTGCGCCAAACAACTGCCAATAAAAAAGGTGCTGAACAGACAGCTGGTCGTAATTTTTAAATAAATTTTCATGTTTTATTATTTGATCTGAAAAAAATTGTTAAAAAAGATATGTTGGGTTACCAGCTTTGGTTTTTCATGGCATCTGCATTGGCGATATTTCATCCCGTATTTTAATCGGGACGCTCCGTTCAAAGATAGTTTTTCATGGCAACTTAGGCTTGCTAATCCTAAGTCTTCCTATGAGTTTATCCATCAGGCGCAGGGCTCCAGCCCTGTGTCTTTTTGTTACTAATTTTTTGCAAATCAGAAGCCATCCAATATAATAATTTTCAGCAGCTTTTTTTTATTTGTGGAATAATCCATCGCACTGCTATAAAGCCAATGCCAACATTCACTTACAAACCCTGCTGTTTGCAGGTTTTGATGAATGTTGTGTAATTGTTGAAGATACATTTGCGTTGTACTAAGCGATACCAGATGATTCTCCTATTCCCAGAATTTATATTTAAAATTGCTGCTGTTCTTTTTCCCCTCCGCCTCAAAGAACTGAAGCAAGTGTTCATTTCTGCTTTTTTTGGGTTTTTGATAAAAGCGTCAATTATTTTCATTGCGGTAAAGCTTTTAGAATTTCGCCAATTATCCCCCAAATCTTTACCAGCTCTGCAACTACAAATTGTATGCAGTTGATAAGTCATAAGTGCCCACGCATCTAATTGTAACCACCGACTTTGCTGGCAATACCTTAAACTAACTGACAATTTTTTTTTAAAGCAATCTTTTGTAAATACCTGCCCGTTCCGTTCAGGCGGGCATCACAGCACTCAACAACTGTTGAAGTGGTAAAGTAAACAGCCTCCTTATCTATAAATTTATAGCGTGTACTCATTATATTTTTTATGAAAAAAAAGGCCGAACAGTTTTAGTAAATAAAGTAAAAGTTTGCTAAAAGATGGGCTTTAAAAAATAGTAACAGTAGTAACAGGGAGACACAGGGCTGGGGCCCTGCGCCTGGGTGGCCACTTTTTAAACATCCACAACGCTAATCAACCTTCTACACAGCAAACAAATATCTTCTGCCATTCATGTAATAATTTGCCCTCCTTTTAAATTATACAATGAACTTTCTTATTTTCATTCTCTAAACCTTCAGCGTATGTATAATTTCAAATGGGCAACCATTTTAAAACTCCCGTTATTTATATTGCCAGCCTTGCTTTTTGCAGCAACACAGGTTAATCATCTGCCATTTACTTTTAAGAAAAAAATTTTGGAAGATACGGTTAAAAAAGATACAGTCAAGTACGAAGAGTTCAAAGGCTTACCGCTTAAAGCCACCCGTAAAATTTCCTTTAATTCCAAAGAAGGTTCCTGGATGAGCCTGGACATAAGTCCTGATGGACAGACATTGATTTTCGATTTAATGGGAGACCTTTACAGCATGCCGGTTACAGGTGGAAAAGCTACTGCCCTAACAAAAGGCCTGGCATACGATGTGCATCCTCGCTACAGTCCCGATGGTAAAAAAATTCTTTTTATTTCCGATAGGAGTGGAGCCGATAATGTATGGTATATCGATACTGAGAAGAAAGACACAGTGCAGTTAACCAACGATCAAAATCAATATTTCCCCAGTGCCTGCTGGACGCCGGATGGAGAATACATTGTGTTTGCGAAAGGCCGGAGAAATACTAAATTGTACATGGCCCATCGCAAGGGTGGAGCCGGTGTGCAACTAATTGATGCACCAGCCAGTTTAAAAACAATAGACCCTGCGGTGAGTGCAGACGGACGATACATTTATTACAGCAAACGCACCAGCGCATGGAATTACAATGCGGAATTACCTCAATACCAGGTGGGTGTTTATGATAGGGAAAATGGTAAGATAAATACCATTACTTCTCGGTATGGATCGGGATTTACGCCGGTACTTTCTAAAGATGGAAAGTGGCTGGTGTACGGCAGCAGGTTTGAGGATAAAACAGGGTTGGTGTTGCGTAACCTGGAAACAAGCGAGGAAAAATGGTTGGCCTACCCTGTACAAAGGGACGAACAGGAATCCATTGCTCCCTTGGGCGTATTACCTGCCATGGTATTTACCCCGGATAGCAAAGCCTTATTTGTTTCATTTGGCGGTAAAATTCACCGGGTGCCCATTGATGGTACTGCCATTACTGAAATTCCATTTAGTGCAGATTTGAATCTTGAACTGGGACCCCGACTTGCTTTTAAATACCCGGTTAGCGATACGGCATTTCAGCATTCAACACAGATAAGAGATGCGGTTCCATCACCAGATGGAAAACGACTGGCCTTTACAGTGTTGAATCGTTTGTATGTTATGGATTATCCCGATGGAAAGCCAAAGCGTATTACAACCAATGAATTTACCGAAGCAGAACCTACCTGGGCGCCAGATGGTAATTCCCTCGTTTTTACCACTTGGAACATTGAGGGCGGCAACCTTTACAGGATACCACTCACCGGTAAAAATTTATCTATTCAAAAATTAACGAAAGAAGCAGGTTTATACCAAAATCCCACATTCAATATTGCAGGAGATAAGTTGGTTTTTATCCGCAGTAAACCAAGGGTATATAAGAATGCTTATGGCCCCGGATATGATAGTAATGAAGACGAGCTTTGCTGGATTGCTGCAACCGGCGGCGACATCAATCTTATTGATAAAAATTTTGGCCGTTACAATCCACATTTTGTAAAAGGCCAGCCCGACAGGCTATATCTCACCAACGGATCGGGCGACCTTATTTCGATAAAGCTCGATGGTACAGATGAAAAGAAAATTGCCCATGTTACCGGCATCACCACTTTTGGAAGTATACCCATGAAATATGGACGACCAGACCCCGAAAAAATGAAATGCATTGTAGGGGCCGATGATCAGAATGATAAAGAAACAGAGATGGTGTTGCCATCGGCTGCTGCATTAATAACCTTGTCGCCTTCAGGAGACCGTGCCTTAACGCAAATCAATAATGATATTTACCTGGTGACCATTCCTAAAACAGGTAAGTTGTATAATATCTCTGTTTCCAACACACCTGATGCCGAATTTCCTGCACGAAAACTAACCGAAGTGGGCGGCGAATTTCCCTCCTGGGAAAGTAATGGGAAAACTATTCACTGGAGTTTAGGAAGTACACATTTTACCTATGATGTAGATAAAGCACAGGATTTTGATGACAGTGTAATTGCTGCCAAAAAAATACAGGACAAAAAAACTGCCGACTCCACAGCAAGGTTGAATGCGGACTCTACCCTAAAAAAAGCTGCTGATTCTTTAAAGAAATCACTCGACTCATTAAAGGCAAAAGATACTACTGCAAAAAAAGATGCAAAGAAAGAAGAACCAAAATTTAAGGCAACTGAAAATGATGTAACCGTTTTCTTTAAAAAGGATTTACCAGTTGGTACTGTGTTGATAAAAAATGCACGTATAATTACGATGAAGGGCGATGAAGTAATTGAAAACGGCGACATATTGGTTGTAAATAACCGGATTACCGCAGTTGGTAA
Source organism: Chitinophagaceae bacterium (assembly GCA_025360525.1). Lineage (GTDB taxonomy): Bacteria > Bacteroidota > Bacteroidia > Chitinophagales > Chitinophagaceae > Ferruginibacter. Next base: position 40,472 of record JANYCA010000034.1, read on the forward strand.
AACTGGTTTAGTAACCGCTCCGCCAGGGGCCAAAGAAATGGACATGAGTGGTAAAACAATTGTGCCCGGATTTATAGATCCACATGCTCATATGTGGCCCAACTGGGGCATTCATAAAAACCAGGTTTGGATTTATGCAGCAAATCTTGCTTACGGTGTTACCACTACCAGGGATCCACAAACAGCTACAACAGACGTACTCACTTACAGCGATATGGTTGATGCCGGTAGCATGATTGGTCCACGGGTTTATTCAACCGGGCCCGGCGTTGGTTATTGGTATTACAACGTAAAAGATTCTGCGCAGGCAGAAAATATTTTGCAGCAGTACAGTAAATACTATCATACCAAATACATTAAAATGTATTTAACTGGTAACAGAAAGCAGCGTCAATGGATTATTACTGCAGCCCGTAACCAGCAACTGATGCCAACTACAGAAGGTGGACTCGATTTTAAGCTGAACATGACCAACCTGCTGGATGGTTATCCCGGCCACGAACATGCATTGCCTATTTTCCCATTGTACAACGATGTTTATACAACCATTGCAAAAGCAAAAATGATGGTGACACCCACTTTGCTGGTTGCTTATGGCGGACCGTTTGCCGAAAATTATTTTTGGTCAACAGAGAATCCTTATCACGACGTAAAAGTTCAAAACTTTTTTGCTTACGAAGAGCTGGCTTCAAAAACAAGAAGGGTGGGGCAGTGGACTTTGCCGGAAGAACAGGTTTTTCCTAAACATGCAAAAAATATGAAGAGCCTGGTAGAGGCAGGAGGATTGGTAGGCGTGGGTAGTCATGGTGAATTCCAGGGACTTGGTTACCACTGGGAATTGTGGGCGCTCCAAAGTGGTGGTATGCGGCCAATTGACGCATTAAAAACTGCCACCATCTTAGGCGCCGAAGGATTAGGGCTTGATAAAGATTTAGGTAGCCTGGAAACAGGTAAGCTGGCAGATTTTATCATCCTTGATAAGAACCCTTTAGATAATATCCGTAACACTAACAGCATTAAATTTGTGATGAAAAACGGAAGGTTGTATGATGGTAATTCCTGCGATGAAGTTTATCCGCAGCAGCGCAAACTGGATAAGAGCGAGTGGAAATTTGATAAGCCAATCATGACAACCGACATTAAAGAATAGACAATCGTTGAGCTTTTTAAATTGCTGTCACTTAACCAACAGCATAATTTTTTTCAATATTTTATCCATCCATTCATGCTGCAACTTTGCAGTGTGAATGGATTATTTTTTAGTAAATTAAACTCAATAGACAAAGCCTAGTTCAACAGGATGCTTAAGCAAAAAATATACAATCACTACCTGCAGGTAATAAATGATAAAGTAAAATCATTGCAAAATATATTGGCTGATTTAAAGGAAAGCGGCACAAATGAAACAAAAAGCACTGCCGGGGACAAACATGAAACAGCGTTGGCGATGTTGCAAATAGAGCAAGCCAATATACGTGCCCAACTAAAAGAAGTGCTTGAACAAAGAGTGGCTCTTGAAAAAATAAATCCTGCTTTATCACCTGTTAGTATCGTGAATGGTAGCCTGGTTAAAACAAACCTTGGCTATTTTTTTATAAGTGTTGCATTAGGCAAAGCTGTTGTAGATGGAACAACAGTAATTGCCCTCTCTCAACAATCGCCATTGGGTAAATCATTAAGAGGATTAAAAGTAGGTGGATCAGCCGATATAAATAGCAAAAGATACGTTATTGAAAATATTGAATAGCCTAATGGCTTTATTAGTTTTTAATTCTTGATAGATGGAACTACCATCTTATCATAAATATCTTTTTTTACCTGCAGGCGAAGGTTTTTAAAAGTTTCAAAAGGCCCTTTGGTAGAAAACATATTAATAAGCCAGGCGGGTACAATTCCTCCCGGGTCTACCTGTAAATAATATTCAATTTGTACCTGTCCGTTTTGGAGTGGTGTCATCGACCATTTCGTGTACGATTGTTGAATCCGTACAATATTTTTTACAACTGGTAAATAGGTTGGCTTGTTTTCCCCCACTACAGAAACTGATTTCGTCTTTTCATCTTGTGATACTTTCATATGAACCACATAGTCCCTGTTGCTGGCAGGCCATGGCACTGACACTTCCGAATAATAATATAATTCTAATGGGTTCAGTTGTTTTAACAAAGTAGCTTTTTTAGTAGAATACACCCAGTCGGCTGAAGAGTTTATATCTAATAGCACTGCTGTTATTCTGCTTAGCGACGCGTTAATTACACAAACTGTCTTGCTTACTTTTAAAGAAGAATTTTCGATGTTTTTTGTGAACACTTTAATGCCTTCTTTATCTGTTTTTAAAATCCAGTCGTTCTGCGAAAAAGTATTGTCTGTTACAAAAGTTATTAAGCAGAGTGTTACAAAAATGTATTTCCAATTCATTTTATAAAGTTAATGCTTGGGCAATCAACCGTTATTACGTTATGAATAAAATAACGTTTATATCGGTGAATACCGAAGTATGGAAAATTCAGCATTGTCAGGAATTAGAGCAGGTAAGTGGTGTCATTATCTAATGTCCAACATTCGTTGCTAATGCTAATAAAACCATCATAAACCTCAGGCTTTTTTATTAGCTGCTACCAAAACAACAACGCCTGCACCCAATGTAATAATACCTGCATACAGCGGCCAGTCTACAGATTTTTTTTGCTTTTGATTAATTTCAAGCGGGCCAATATCAACGATTTTCTTCTCCTGCGTAAAGCTGAATCCTCTGAATACTAACATTAAAATACCTACGGCGACTAAAGCAATTCCAAGAACTTTCATATTTATTTTTTTAAGGGTTAATACTGATGTTTAAATGTTTTGTGTGATTACTAATAGTCATTCTTTTCGTTAAACGTGTTTTAAAAGCTTCAGCCTTGTTTTCATTATGTATGCCAATTTTTCCATGCAGTTATTTCGATAAAATTGCCATAAAAAAAACTGTCACTAGTTTAACTATTTGGGTATATATTTCCCCAGATATAATTGGCCGTATGGAAAATATAGTTTATTTTCTTCCTGTTAATGAAGGGGGATACGGCTATAAGTTTTAATGGGGTATGGTATTTGAAATGTATCATTGCTGCCCGGAGCTTGCAATCGTCTCCACTACCAAAGTAGTATTATTAACTAAAACATTTTTATGAAAAAAATTATCGGTTTTCTATTAATGGCAACTGTATTCTTTGCAATGTCTTGCACAGATCCAAAAACAGAAACTAAGAAAGAAGTGATTGTTGTTCCTGCTACGCCAACTATTATTGTAAAAGATCCTCCTGCAAAGGCTACCACCATTACGTTGGATAAAAACGGTGTTAAGGTTGAAACAAAAAAAGTAAAAGTGAAAATCGATAATTAATAATCAACTTAGGCCTTGTAAAATGTGTTTTTAAAAGATACCCTCGTACTCAAGAAAATTACTGCTCCGATATTTATCGTATCAATTTAGGTTATTTGCTTTTTAAAGGCAGGCATTAAATTGCCGTACAAACATCTTAGTAAATTTTATTTCGAAATAAGATTTATATTTCCGGTCTAATTCAATTTTCAATGACCAGACAATCAATGCTTTTTATTACGTTTATTTCGTTTTATTGCTTTGCCAATGCACAATCAAAAAATGATTCTGTTTTAAACGAATTCAACAACTTTTTTAAACCTGCAAAATGGAGATGCATCGGCCCCTTCAGAGGCGGGCGTTCCGTAACTGCAACCGGTGTTGTCGGCAATTCCAGTACCTATTATATGGGCACGACCGGTGGCGGCCTGTGGAAAACAGACGACATGGGCATTACCTGGGGTAATATCTCGGATGGTTTTTTTAAAATGGGTTCTGTTGGCGCAGTAAGCGTTGCGGAAAGCGATCCCAATATTGTCTATGTTGGCATGGGGGAACATGCTGTAAGAAACGTAATGACCAGCTATGGCGATGGCGTTTACAAGTCGACAGATGCAGGAAAGACATGGAAAAAAATGGGACTAGATCTTACCCAGCAAATTGCCCGGATTGTGATAAACCCAAAAGACCCCAATATTGTTTTAGTGGCGGCGCAAGGTGCCTTGTATGGTCCATCACAGGAACGTGGAATTTATAAATCAACCGATGGCGGTTCAACTTGGAAAAATGTATTATTTGTAAACAATAAAACCGGGTGCACCGATCTTTCAATGGACATGAATAATCCTTCAATACTTTATTCGTCTATGTGGGATCATGGCCGTTTGCCGTGGCAGGTAATTAGCGGCGGACCGGGCAGCGGATTGTACAAATCGACAGATGGAGGCGATCATTGGGAAAAAATGCAAACAGGATTGCCGAAAGAAATGGGTAAAATGTCTATCGCAGTATGCCGGTCAAATTCAGAAAAAGTGTATGCACTTATAGAAAGCGATTTCACCAATGAAGTGCAGGGTCTCTATGTTTCTGACAATGCAGGTAAAAGCTGGGCACAGGTTTCCAACGATCATAGGCTTACACAACGGGCATGGTATTACATTAAAATATTTCCAGATCCTTTAAATGAAAATACGCTGTATGTAATGAGCGCACAGTCCTTGCGATCTACCGATGGTGGAAAAACATGGGAGGATATTTCCGCAACACATGGCGATTACCATAATCTTTGGATAAACCCATCTAACAGCAACAATATGATTATTGCGGATGATGGTGGAGCTGCCATTACATTTAATAAAGGTAAATCGTGGAGCAGCCAGGATAATCAACCGACTGCACAGATGTACCGAATTAACGTTGATAATAATTTCCCTTATAATATTTATGGTGGACAGCAAGACAATAGTTCCGTAAAAATTTCCAGCAGGGCATTGGGTAGTGCCGGTATTAGCACTAAAAACTGGACTTCGTCCGCAGGAGGCGAAAGTGCATTTTTGGCTTTTAATCCCGATGATCCACAATATGTAATGGGGGGAAGTTATGCAGGTACTATTGATGTGCTGGATAGCAAGGCAAATGCCTCAACGAATATTATGCAAGCACCCGTTCAATACCAGGCTCGAGATGCAAAAGATATGAAATATCGCTTTACCTGGAACGCTCCAATCATTTGCAGTAAATATGATCCCACTGTTTTTTATCATGGTGCACAGTATTTGCTAAAGACATCTGATATGGGGAAGACATGGTCAGAGATTTCTCCTGATCTTACAAAAAATGAAAAAGAAAAACAAGGTAAGGCCGGCGTCCCTTTTACAAACGAAGGAGTTGGGGGAGAAAATTATGGTACGCTCACTTATATACTGGAATCGCCGCTGGAAAAAGGTGTAATCTATACAGGTAGTGATGATGGATATGTTTATATTACCAAAGATGCAGGTGCTCACTGGCAAAATATAACACCTGCCGGTTTGCAGGAATGTTTAATCAACGCCATTGAAATTTCTCCGTTTGATAAAGCAACAGCCTACATCGCAACAACGAGATATAAGTTTAATGACCATACGCCTGGTTTGTATAAAACGACCAACTATGGTAAAACATGGACCAACATTTCTAATGGCATTCCGGCTGGTGCATTTACAAGAGTGGTAAGAGAAGATGATACCAGAAAAGATTTGTTATTTGCAGGAACCGAAACAGGGTTATATATATCCTGGAATGGGGGAAAAAACTGGTCGCCGTTTCAATTGAATTTACCGGTTGCGCCTATAACGGATTTGCGGATTCATAAGGGTAATTTAATTGCTGCTACTTCCGGAAGATCGTATTGGATACTGGATGATTTAAGTCTGCTGCGTCAGTATGACAAAGATGCAACGGCATTTTCAGTATTTAAGCCATCTCCTGCATACCTTGTTAATGGCTTAAGCGAATTGGATGAGACCAAGGAAGAATTTAACGGGCTCGATAAATTCCGTGGCGTAAATCCATCTACCGGCGTGGTAATTTATTATCATTTGCCGCCGATAAAAGATTCAACAGTAACGATTACGATGGATGTAAAAGATGCCGATGGAAATCTTGTTCGTACATATAGTTCAAAGCGGGACAGTACCTTTAAAAAATATGTAGGAGGACCGGCGGAAGAGCCCGTGCTTTTCAGGGAAAAAGGACTTAACCGAATTGTATGGAACACACGGTACGCTACCATACCCGGTGTGCCGGAAATAGATATTGAATCCAGTTTCAAAGGTCATAAAGCTTCGCCGGGCAAATACACTATCACCTTAAAGATGGGTGAAAAAAGTATTAGTACCGATGCTGAAATTTTACCGAACCCCTTGTATAGCACGACTGCTGCTGAATACAGGGAATATAACACGGTGATGTACAGCATGGAAACAGCCGTAACAAAAATGCACCAGATGGTAAACAGCATGAATGCAAAAAGAGAACAATTGGCATTGCTGAATGCATCGTTGCCGGGAGATAGTAAATACAATAGCCTGAGAACAGCAGGACTGGAAATGGTGAAAAAAATGAAAGCCTGGGACGATGATATGGTTCAACGCAAATCAAAGGCATATGACGATGCAGAAAATTTTCCGAATAAGTTTACAAGCAACTATATGTTCCTAATGAATCAAACAGAAAGTGAAATTCCGAAAGTGAACCAATCGTCAATGGATTTATTGAAAGAATTAAATGCACAATGGTTGTTATTGAAAAACAGGGGAGATGAAATATTAGATAAAGATGTTAGTGGTTTCAATAAATTATTATGGGATGCAGGTGTAGGAGCTATCTGGACCAAATAAGCAATAGTAAGTAATTACATAAGTTTTATTAAAGTACAGGCACTGTTCGTAAGATAGGTGCCTGTGCTTTTTTAACTGCAAATAACATCCAACCAACTTTTAGTTATTTCCCACCATTACTCATAATTACTATTATTTTTTTAACAACAATACTTACCTTGCAAATCTTTATTAATTGCCTAAAACTGTTCTGTTGAGATACTTTTTACTGTTTGCATTCTTCGTACCTTTTTTAGTTGTTGCTCAAAAAAAGAACAGCGCATTTCAATTGCCCATACGCAAAGCAACAGCACCCATTCGTATTGATGGAATAATGGGAGAACTTGAATGGAAAGAGACAGCCGCAGCCAACAATTTTTTTATGGTATTTCCAATGGATACCAGTAAGGCCAATGTAAAAACAGAAGTGCACATGACGTACGATGAAAACAATATCTACATCATTGCTGTTTGCTATCTTTTAAAACCAGGACCATACAAAGTAGAATCATTGAAAAGAGATTTTAATTTTGGAAAGAACGATAATTTTATCTTCTTTCTCGATCCGTTTGATGACCAAACCAATGGCTTTACATTCGGCGCCAATGCAGCAGGTGCACAATGGGATGGTACTTTATACAGTGGCGGTACGGCAGACCTTAACTGGGATAATAAGTGGGTATCAGCTGTAAAAAATTATCCAGACAAATGGGTATTTGAAGCTGCCATTCCTTTTAAATCGATAAGGTACAAAAAAGGAATAAAGCAGTGGGGCGTAAACTTTAGCAGGCTAGATATTACTGTGGCGGAAAAATCAACCTGGGCGCCGGTTCCACGGCAATTTCCCACCGCCTCGCTGGCCTATACCGGCACATTGCTTTGGGATGCTACACCGCCGGAACCTCCCGCTAACATTTCTCTAATTCCGTATGCATTGGCACGTGTAACAAAGGATTATGAGACCAATAAAAAATCAGTTTATAAAAACCAATTGGGCGTAGATGCCAAAATTGCGGTAACATCTTCCCTCAACTTAGATCTTACCGTAAACCCCGATTTTAGTCAGGTTGATGTAGATAGACAGGTAACCAATCTTGATAGGTTTGAATTGTTTTTTCCTGAGCGCCGGCAATTTTTTTTAGAAAATGCAGACCTGTTTGCCAATTTTGGTTATTCAACCATCCGCCCGTTTTTTTCACGCCGCATCGGTTTAAATGTACCCATTGATTATGGTGCCCGCTTAAGCGGCAGTATTAATAAAAACTGGCGCATGGGTGCCATGCACATGAAAACTGGCAGTGTAAAAGAGACTGGCTTGCCGGCACAGGCTTTTGATGTAGTGGCGTTACAAAGACGGGTGTTTGCAAGATCAAATATTCGCTTCATGTTTGTGAATAAGCAGTCACTTAATTACGACCCTTCAAAAGATACCAGTAAACCTGTATATGCCCAGTACAATCGTAATATTGGAATGGAATACAACCTTGCTTCCCGTAGTAATGTATTAACAGGAAAAGCGATGATATTGAAGTCGCTAACGCCGGGTAAAAATTCAGGTGGTTTAACACATGCTGCCAACCTGCAATACAGTACCAGAAAATTGACCATTTCCGGACAATATGAGTTTGTCGGCAAAAATTATACAGCAGAAGTGGGCTATGTGCCAAGGCGTAACTACATTAAAATAAATCCAACTATCAGCTATTTATTTTTCCCAAAAAAAGGGGCTGTTCTTAGCCATGGGCCTACCTTCGGTTCCACCTATTTTTTCAACAGCAAGTTTTATCAAACAGATAATGAAAGCTATCTTTATTACAGATGGAATTTGAGAAGTCAGGCAATATTTGGTGCCTGGGTAGCACATGATTATGTGGAATTGTTAAACCCGTTTGATCCTACTAACTCCGGCAAACCAACTTTGCCAACCGGAAGTAAACACCAGTGGAATGCCTGGGGTACCGAATTCGTTTCAAAGCCTCAGCGCCTGTTTACATACGGGTTTACCAGCAGGTATGGCGCTTATTATGCCAATGGCAGCAGGCTAAATTTAACGGCAGATTTTGGCTACCGGTTTCAGCCTTTTGTAAATATTACGCTTAACACAAGTTATAACCATATCGACTTACCGGCGCCCTGGAATGTAACCGATTTTTGGCTCATCGGCCCAAGGGTGGATGTAACCTTTACCAACAAGCTTTTCTTTACCACCTTTATTCAATACAACAACCAGCAAAAAAATATCAATCTCAATACAAGGCTACAATGGCGTTACAAACCAGCAAGCGATTTCTTCCTGGTGTATACAGATAATTATTATACTGAACCGCTGTTTATCCGCAACCGTGCATTTGTGCTAAAGTTTACATATTGGTGGAATATGTAGCATTATGTGGAGGGATACTGAGCACTAGAAATCTCAATGTTTAATTTTTAATAAAATTATCAGGTTGAATAGAATAATTTCACCATTCACCTTTGCGCATTTATCACATGGATCTTCTTTTTAACGGTAGTATCACCAACTGGATTTTAATATTGATGGCTGCATTTATCATCGGCCTGGGAAAGGCCGGACTAAAAGGCATCGACATGATGAATGTAACCATTATGGCAATCGTGTTTGGCGGCAAAGCCAGCACCGGTGTCGTGTTGCCATTGCTTTGCGTAGCAGATATTTTGGCGGTTTATTATTACAACCGGCATGCACAATGGCCACAGTTCTGGAAATTGATTCCCTGGATGATGGTCGGTATTCTGATAGGTGTTTATGTTGGAAAAGATATTGATGAAGTCTTATTCAGAAAGATAATGGCAGTTATCATCTTAATAACTGTCATCATAATTGTAGGCTTTGAATTCAGGAAAACGAAGACTGTTCCTACCAATAAATTATTTGTTGCTTCTACAGGGCTTGCTGCTGGCTTTACAACCATGCTCGGTAATTTGGCCGGTGCATTTGCCAATGTTTATTTCCTTGCAATGCGCATGCCTAAGAATGATTTTATCGGCACTGCGGCATGGGTTTTTTTAGTGATCAATCTATTCAAGTTGCCCTTCCAGGTATTTTACTGGAAAAATATTACCGTCGCCACCTTACAAACCGACTTTTTGTTGGCTCCTGCCTTATTGCTGGGCTTTTGGGCAGGCCTTAAAATTGTGGCAACACTAAAAGACGATCGTTACCGACGGGTGGTAATTGTTTTAACCGTATTGGGCGCTATGGTTATTTTTTTTAAAAGATAAAGATGATTGATCTCCAAAAAATGTATACCAGCCTTTAGCTTGGGAAATGCAATCTGGTTAATAACGAACGTTTACTCCTGTACTTTAATATCATTTTGATTTTGGATGTACATAGTAGCAACACCGCCCTGGTTAATAACTTTTCCCTTTACGCAAACTATTTTATTTTTAAGTACTTCAACCAGGTCGTAATTAAAATTAAGGAGGTTCTCTTTTTTTACAAATACAGTAAATACCTGGTTAGGAAACTGCTTGTCCAGGTTGATGAGAACATTGCCAGCTTTGCTAAGCCTTGCGCCCACTACGGTACCACATACAGATACAGCTTCTGCCTGCCCCATCATTTGCCCGGCAACAAGTGTATTAAAATGATTGCGGGGCATTTTTTCCTGGTTTAGCGGTTCAAGGTCCAGCGTATTTACCTGCGGCAACCAATCTGTGGTATTGGTTTGTTTTTCCAAAGATTCCTGCAAGGCAATCGGTAGCTTATTAAAGAGGTCTAGCCCGGTTACTTTTTCAATTTCATTGATAGATACTGCAAAGGTTGAAAGTGGTTGGGTAATGTTTTGATTCGGCATCAAAAACCCGATGGCTTTTTTATTATTGAGATCCAGCACTGCTTTCCAATACATAGCAGGAATACTCACTTTGTTTATTCCTCTTTCAATAACCGGCAGGCCGTTTGTCAATATGGGTCCTGTTACAACGTACAGTGATGTACCGGGGTTTCTGTACAGGTAACCACGAACGGCATCTTCCAGATTGCCCCATGCGCCCCTATTAAAATCTGCCAGTTGAGGGGACATATTGCTGTAATAATACGATTCTGATAATGCAGTTTTACTCCACCTGAAATCTGCAGAAGGCGCAAGGTGCCCACGATCGTAGCCAAAGGCATCATATGCCCAGGTGCTGTCTGGTTTCATTTTTTTAAGAAAATAATCTGCTTCTACTGCACTGCCGGCAGATACTTTTTCATCTGGCCTAAAGTCGTTGGTGCGGAATACGGTGCCCTTTGTTACATCTTCGGTAATAATATGAGCCACCCAGCGGGCTTGTTCAAATTTATCGGCGTAGGCAAGTGTAAGGGCACTGTGATGAATAATCTCGTCACCAGTTTGTGCTGCAGGAAGCCCAATCAAATCGAGGTCCTCCTGTATCTTCCCTAATTTGTAGGTCTCAATTTTTTCGAACAGCTTCAGCCGCTGCAGGTCCATGCTTGCAAGCTGGGTAGTTGCAACATTTATTTTTTCCGTTGTCGTTTGCGAAAAAAGAATGGAACGTGCTGTGATGGCCAGCACCAGTAGAAAATGGTTTCTCATGGTAAAAAAGAGGTTTCAGTCTGCAATATAAGCAGCTTATAAATACAGTTGTTGGTATACACAAACTTTTTCGTTCTCTGTTTAAATAGATTCACTTCGTTTAGAGTTGAATAGAAAGATGGCTGCTCATTTGCCATAATTGCGCTTTTTGTAATTTTATAATAGATTTAGGATTTGGGTTTAAGATTAATTGATATTATTTTACTGGTATTGATATTAATAGAGCTAGCTTTATTTCACTTTTTTAAATTTATAACGCACTCTGTTACAATTTTGAAATTGGTCTTTGATTGGTAAAGCAACCTTTTGTTTATTTAGTACGATATCAAAATACCTTCATGGTAACTACAAATTCAAAGCTTGAACATATTATCCATGGTTGCATAGCTGCAAAAAGGGAAAGTCAAAAAGAATTCTATCAGCTTTTTTATGGCTTTGCCATGAGTATTTGTTTGCGATATTGTAGTAATAACGACGAAGCGATGGAAGTAGTAAATGATTCGTTTTTAAAAATATTTAAACAATTGCCAGGGTTTAAACCAGCATACAGCAATTATGAAGCCTCTCTCAAGGGTTGGATGAAGTCTATTGTCATCAATACCAGCATCGATCATTTCAGAAAAAATAATAAAAATCATTTCTTTACTGACATTGAGGATTCGCATACTGAAATGCAAGGAGCAGTAGAATCAACCATTGATAAAATGTCCTTTAAAGAAATAATGCAGGTAGTGCAACAATTATCACCGGTGTACAAGGCCGTTTTTAATCTCTTTGTGATCGATGGATTTACCCATGAGGAAATTGCAGCTCAATTACATATCACAACAGGTACATCAAAATCAAATCTGTCTAAAGCAAAAGCAAACATTCAGAAAATGTTAAAAGAGGCAACAATTTATTATGAGCCAAAAATCGTTTGAGGATATTGAAAATAAAATAAGAGAGGCCGCTGCAAACAGCGAGCCTGCTTTTGATGAACAGGCCTGGCTTAAAATGGAGCTGCTGCTCAATAAAGAAGGCAGGAAAAAACGTCGTTTTTTTATTTGGTGGAGATATGGCTTACCCATTTTATTAATGGGACTTGGCCTGGTGGGCTATTGGTATTTTAACAACGCTTCTGTAGTAAGGAATAAGCCCGAAATAGCAACCGCTGCAACGAGTACTGCCACCAAAAATGAGCATAATGTTACAAGATCAAACAAAGTTGAATTGAATGTTGAGAAAAAAAATAGTACGTCACATGACAAGGAAAATATCGCTTCCGGCGATGCAATTGTTGAATCAAAAAATGTAAAGGGATTAAGCAAAAAAACTTCAGGTGAATTGAAAGAAGTAGTCATCCAACAACAGGATGCAAAGGACGATCGGCTGCCCGATGCAAAGACTTTTAAAGCGAAAAAATTAAGCGTGAAACATAAGGGTGCATCTGCTATTAAAATAAGTGGTGGCGAGGTTTCAACGGAAACTGATGCAACCTTAAGTAGCAATGAAATTTTAAAGGATAATGATAATATGATAGAAAAAAAGGAGCCAATCACTTCACCCGTAAAGGAAAACAATGATTTAATTGTAGAAAAAAATGTTACAGATACCGTTAAAAGTTACATAGCTATTAAGGAAGCTCAACCAACGAAAGCAGATAAAGATTTAATCATTTCAGATAGCAAGTCCGTTAAAAAATCATCATCTGCTAAAGGATTATCAAAGTGGTACCTTTTAGCAACAATCGGTGCAGAGGCATCCGGAGTAAAGTTTTTATCGTTTCCAAACAGCCCGGTTACGCCCAGGTACGGAGCAGGTGTTGGCTTTCAGATAAATAAAAGAATCAGTGTGCAAACGGGGTTTTATGCCGGCAGAAAAAAATACATCGGCGGTCCCGGCGATTACCATCCCAAGCCCGGTTCTTATTGGGGTATGGTGGATATTAAAAAGGTTGATGCATCCTGCCTAATATATGATATCCCGGTTACCTTACGGTATAATTTTGTTCAAAAATCTGCTCTGATTTTTTATGGAACTGCTGGCGTCTCTTCTTTTATTATGAAGAAGGAGGATTATAGGTATCACTACAATTATAATAATTACTATTACATATCGGACAAGTCCTACACCGGTAATAAAAATCTTTTTTCTATGCTGATCATCTCGGCAGGGCTGGAAAAAAAGCTGGGAGCCCAATTTTCATTTTTAGCAGAGCCATATCTTAGTTTCCCGTTGTCAGGAGTGGGAGAGGGCAGTGTTAAATTATATTCTGCCGGTTTACAAATCGGGTTAAAATATTCGCCTTCTTTTAAATAATATCAAAAAGTATTTTGTAAAAAAGAGTTGCATGTGCAGCTCTTTTTTATTGGCCATATATTAATTAGAAAATATAACGAGGCAACCCTTATTGAATGCTTACCGATATTTTATAAAACTATTTTTATGAAAAAGCAACTTGTAAATTTATTGTTGTTGATGGCAACAAGCGCTGTGGTATTTACGATATCTTCCTGCAGCAAAAGTAGCCCAGGTGTTGCACCGGTTACGCCAACGGATTTGTGTGCAGGTAAAACAATTGTTATTACACCAGTAGCAACAGATGCCAATGCCTGTGGCGGAAATGGCCAGATTAAAGTTACTGCAACCGGTAGTACTGGCTTTACTTATAAACTCAACAGTGGAGGAACGTACCAGGCAGATGATTCTTTTGGGAATGTTGCAGCCGGTTCATACACTGTATTTGCAAAAGATAAAGATGGTTGCGAAAAATCAGTTGCTGCTACAGTTGGTTCCACTGGTACAGCAGGCCCGCTGTTTACTGCTGTTAAGAACCTAATGGCAGCTAAGTGTCAGTCATGCCACAACAATACTGTTCAAAATGGCGGAATGAACTGGGAGATAGAATGTAATATTGTTACTAATAGCGACCGTATTAAAGTGAGAGCTGTTGATTTGGGTACTATGCCTCAGAGCGGCCCTTTATCACAAACAGAAAAAAATATTATCAGCGACTGGATTGCCGCTGGTGGAGGATTTGCTAACTAATTTTTTAAGAAATAGTGGCCAGCATTGTGCTGGCCACTAAGTTTTTATTTCGTTTTATAAGCGCCCGTTTTTAATCTTTTTTTACTCTTGTTGGTGTATCCTTGCCACTGATTATAGATTGGCTGCTGATAGCAATTGCTTTTATTATTTCAGCCATGTTATTCATATCCAGGGTTTCTATTTCGTCATCCTGGGTATGATAAAATTTCTCATTGTCCATTTTTGAAGTAGAAATGGTATGGGCAGGTACACCCAATGCAGCAAGCGTTGCATTATCACTCCTGTAAAATAAATTTTGTTCCGGATATGGATCTGGTTCAAAATGAAATTTTGAACCGATAAGGTTACGTTGGAGAATTTTGCCCATGTCAGATTTTTCGTAACCGGTTATGTAGGCACTATTGGTTCCCCATTTACTTTCGGTGCCAATCATTTCAATATTAAACATGGCTACTACACTATCCGGCGGCAGTTGTCCGCTGAAATATTGAGATCCGAAGCCACCAATTTCCTCTGCAGTGAATGCAACAAAAATGATACTGCGCTCATTATTTTTCATCTTGCTGAAATACCTAGATAGCATCATTACAGCGGTTGTGCCGGCTGCATCATCATTGGCGCCGTTATAGATAGAATCCTTTTCTGCATTGGGTTTCCCGATGCCAAGGTGATCGTAATGACCAGAGAAAATAACATACTCATTCTTTTTAGTGGCTGAATTACCAGGTAAAATTCCAACAACATTTTTTAATTTTTGTTCCGAAGTTTCATTGGTTGCCTCCAGTTTAAAACCGGCAGGATTAGTAACGGTAGTTACAATAAATACAATTTGTACAGGAGATGCAAAACGGGCTGCTGATAAAAAGCCTGTAAGACGTTTGAACCTGGTTGTATGGCTTGTATCAATCAGTACCAGTGTGTTCTTTTTTGCGCTGATTAATGACTTAATGGTTTTTGAAAAGTCATCGTTTTTACCAATGCTCACAATATCAAAACCTTCGGTGGAAGTATAATTGAGGTTAGCAGCCGTGCTGTATGCATAGTACTTATCAGCAGCAATGGTATCATTGTTAAGTATCAAAACAGATTGCAGCAGCTTTGTTTTAACCATCGAAAACTCCTGGAAGTAGCTGCTGCCCAAAAATTGCAGTTTATTTTTTTTAAATTCTTTTGCAATTAAATCAGCTGCCTTATCAATTTCCGGACTAAAAGTTTTTCTGCCAGCCATGTCATCGGCAGAAAGTTTTTTTTCAATTTTACTCACTTCAGCAGCATTGATTATCTTGTCAATTTTTTGCGAAAAGCACATCACACTTAAACAGCTGGCAAGGATACCCAATACAATTTTTTTCATTGATTTTTTAATTTCCGCTAAGTTCAGTTAATGCTTTTACAAATTGATCCAATTCTACAGGAGTGGTATAAATG
Organism: Chitinophagaceae bacterium; assembly: GCA_025360525.1. Lineage (GTDB taxonomy): Bacteria > Bacteroidota > Bacteroidia > Chitinophagales > Chitinophagaceae > Ferruginibacter. Next base: position 56,218 of record JANYCA010000034.1, read on the forward strand.
TTAGGTGTAATTCTGCAACCCCTTACTCCTGCGTAGTCAATTGCCACTGTGTAAATATTGTATTTTTTAAATAAAATATTTGCTAAGTCAGCCGGTAGTATCGATTGAATGCCGACATTGGCAATGCCGCAGTTTCGTGCCGCATCAGCAGGTGTATTTAAAAGGATGTTGGGCATGTTTCTTACTTTGCTGGTCCAGTAATGTTGCAGGTATCTAAGGCGTGCCTCTTTTCTTTCGGGCCCAATCTTAAAATAATAATCAATCGAATCAGCAATGGACAAATCTGTGTGCACCGGGTGGGTACCAATGTGATTTAAACGGGCAATATCATTTGTGATTGTTTCACTTTCTGCCAACAGCGGCCACACTTTATTTACGTTGTCTTTTTTTACGTAAAGCAAACCTGCACCCAGCGGAACGCTTAGCCATTTGTGCAAACTAGCACCATAAAAATCACAATTTAAATCGGAGATGGAATATTGAATATGTGCAAAGGCATGGGCTCCATCTACCATTACAGCAACTCCTTTTGCATGCGCCATATCGCATATTTTACGAACAGGCAGTATCTGCCCCGTAATATTAATCATGTGGCAAACCATCAACAGGCGGGTTTTTGCCGTGATGGCATTGGCATATAACTGCACAATTTCATCATCGGAGGAAGGATGATTGGGAACGGATACTATTCTATTTACCACACCATGCCGGTTTGCAACCTGCTTAAACATTTCCAGCATCGATCCATAATCCTGCTCGGCCATTATAGCTTCATCACCGGCCTGCCAGTGCATGCCGCTGATAATCATATCAAGCGATTCTGTAGTATTGCGGGTAATCACCAGTTCATCTGCTCCGCAACCTGCAAGGGTAGCCAGTTTAGCAGCCATCGCTTTTTTATTATCAAATTGAACGGTACGCATGTAATACGAACCCAGGTAATTTATTTCACGGATATGTTCAATGGATTTTTCCAATAGCTCCTGCGGAAGAAAACAGTAATAGCCATTTTCCAGGTTAATATAATCCGGTTTAATTCTGTAGCCTTTTCTTACGCCTTCCCAAAAAGCTTCATCGCCCGCAAGTTCTGCTGGCAAGGCATGTTCATATTGTTTCAACCATTTATCTAAATTATTTACACCCGGAAACCCAGCCAGTCCCAGCATTGATAAGTTTTTTACAAATGAACGTTTATTCATAATTCGGCTTTTACAGTTATTGAAATTAAAACCAAGTTAAAAAGAAGAATTCTAATGCAATTGATTTTGTTTACAGCGATGTGAACATCTACTACACGAGGTATCTATCTATTTTCTTATAATAATTAAATTTAGCAGCATCACTTTATTGATCTTGGATTACAGTTTTTTTAAATTTTTTCCTGATAAAAGACAAATGCCTGGGTTGTTGAAAGTGATGCGGCCAATCTTTGCCATTCTAAAAATTAAAATGATTGTATAAAAAACAAACCAATATCCACCTGCAGGTAAGTAAATTGTTAATAAGGTTTTTGTTAAATTACCTTTACAGTTATTATGAGCCAGGAATCACAAATATTTCAAACAACCAGCGTAAAGCGTTGGAGAAACTTCAAATGGTCATTCAGGATATTGCTGATGATTGCGGTATTTTTTATTGCCGTTTTGGTTTTAGCAATACTTCGTGGTAGCAGCCCCACCATACCTAACCTCGAGGCAAAGTCAAAAGCCTACCAGGGAAAAATGGATCCTGCAAATCCTTTAACATTGTCGCAGGGGTTCAACAAAAAATACAAAGGGTTTAAAGACTTTCTGGATAAAAAAACGAGGGAAGATTCTTTTAGAAATAGCAGGCAACATAATGGCAATTTTGCTGATTCAATACCCAATATAAGGGCTGCATTTTATACACCCTGGACAGGAAAAACCTCACTTCCTGATTTGGAAAAATATGGTAGTAACCTGAACGTAATTTTTCCTGAATGGTTTTTTATTGACACAGTTTCACATACCCTGCAAACGAGGATAGATAGTGCTGGACTTGCTTTGATGCGTGCAAAAAAGCTGGAAATAATGCCGATACTCAGCAATTTTAATTCTGGCCTAAAAGATTTCGATGGCAAACTGTTACATACTATTTTAGGCAATGATGCAAAAAGAAAAGCTTTTATTAAACAGGTAACTGATACACTTAATTTTTATCATTTTGATGGTATTAATATCGATTTTGAAGAGTTGAAAGAAACAACCAGCACGCCCTTATCAACCTTTCAAAAAGAATTGTACGAGGCATTGCATACACAAGCCCTAACGGTAACAATGGATGTTGCTGTTGATAATAATGACTACGATTACAAAACACTATCTGCCTTTAATGACTATGTTATTTTAATGGCATACGACCAATACAACACGTCTACAGGACCAGGGCCGGTAAGTGCTCAAAAGTGGATTGAAGGCGCCGTGGAACGAACAGCAAAAAAAATTGAGCCCGGAAAAATTATTCTTGGTATTGCGGGTTATGGGTACGACTGGTATAAAACCCGTGAAGGAAAAGACACTTGTGAAAGTATTACTTTTAATTACGCCATTAACAAGGCAAAAATTAAAAATGTAAAAGTTGATTTTGATAACGATAGTTACAATTGTCATTTTGTTTACTTGGAAAATGCAAAAGGAGACGATGGTGAACTGATGCAGGTTAAACATGAAGTATGGTTCGCCGATGCTGCTACTACATTTAATATCCTTCGGTTTAGTGATGAATACGAAACGGCTGGCACTGCACTTTGGCGCATGGGCAGCGAAGATGCAAGAATGTGGACTTACTACAAAAGAGATCTCAGTAACGAATCGCTTGCTGCCAATCCTTTTAAGTTTGATATACTCAAAACCATTCCAGTAATTCCGGATAATGTTGGGTATGATGGCGAGGGTGAGGTATTAAATATTGTTGCATCGCCGCAGGCCGGCAAAATAAATATTGAAATAGATACTGCTGAAATGCTGATAGCAGAGCAGCACTATGTACAGCTTCCATCAGGCTACATTATACAAAAATTTGGAGAAGACCTGACCGATCCTGGCCCGGGGCATAAACTAATTTTAACTTTCGATGATGGGCCCGATGAAGAATGGACGCCTAAAATATTAGATATTTTACAACGGGAAAAAGTTCCTGCTACTTTTTTTGTGGTTGGCTTGCAGGCAGAAAAAAATATACCCCTGCTACAACGAATAAGCAAACTGGGGTACGAAATTGGCAATCATACTTTTACTCATAAGAATGTAGCAAAAATGAGTAACCAGCGTGCCGCACTGGAAATGAAGTTGACGAGGTTGCTTATAGAAAGTGTTACCGGAAGATCTACCATTCTTTTTCGGGCCCCGTACAATGCGGATAGTGAACCCCAAACTTATGAGGAACTGGAACCCATTGAAAGAAGCCGGGAAGAAAATTATTTAACCATCGGCGAAAGTATTGATCCCAACGACTGGCAGGCAGGCGTTACTGCAGATTCAATTGTTGCCAGAACTATTAGCCAGGTAGAGAGTAGGGGGGCAAGCATCATTTTATTGCATGATGCCGGAGGACTTACCCGCCAAGCTACGGTTGACGCCTTACCTAAAATAATTGAATACTTTAAAAAGCGGGGATATAAATTTACCACAGTGGCAGATTTAATGGGAAAAACAAAAGATGATGTGATGCCCAAACTGCCGCCAAGCAGGGATAGCTGGCTATCTAAAGTAAATTTCTTTTTTGCCGAAGCTACCTACTGGAGCAGTCATTTTTTGTTTGCATTATTTATTGTAGGCATTGCATTATCTGTGGGCAGAATGTTGATAATGGCTTTGCTTGCATGGCTGCAAAAAAAGAAAGAAGCAAATAGTAAAATGGTGGCTGCGCCGATACTGATCACGGCCTGTGATTGGCCGTTGGTGAGCATCATTGTTCCTGCTTATAATGAAGAAATAAATGCTGTAAGAACCATTAATAGTTTATTGCTGCAGGACTATCCCAACCTACAGGTAGTTTTTGTTGATGATGGTAGTAAAGACAGCACGTTTAATACAGTAAGCAAAGAATTTAAAAATACACCCAATGTTTTTGTATTTACAAAACCCAACGGAGGTAAGGCTTCTGCCTTAAATGTTGGTATTGAAAAGGCAAATAGTGAGTATGTGGTTTGTATAGATGCTGATACACAATTGCGGCCGGATGCAGTTAGTCAATTAATTAAAAAGTTTGACGTAGCTGTGTCTAATGTTTCTGCTTTGGGCGAAAGTTTAGAGGGTGTTGTAGGCGCAGTAGCCGGCAACGTAAAAGTGGGCAACGAAGTAAACATGATTACCCGTTGGCAAAGCATAGAATACATTACTTCTCAAAATTTCGATAGGCGTGCCTTCGATCTGCTCAACTGTATCACCGTGGTGCCCGGCGCCATCGGTGCATTTAGAAAAGAAGCCATCATTAAAGCCGGCGGATTTACAAGTGATACCCTTGCTGAAGACTGTGATCTTACGATGCGTTTACATCGCAATGGCTATCTAGTTCGGAATTGCAACGATGCCATCTCTTATACAGAAGCTCCTGAAACAATGAAGCAGTTTTTAAAACAACGATTCCGCTGGAGCTTTGGTGTGATACAATGTTTTTGGAAACACAGAGATGCTGTTTTCAATCCCAAATACAAAAATTTTGGTATGGTGGCATTGCCTAATATTTTGATTTATCAAATGATACTTCCCTTTTTGGCACCCCTTGCAGACTTGCTGCTGGTAGTGAGTTTGCTTGCTGCAGGCCTGGGTATTATCCAGGCAGATATTGGCTTTATCGTAAAGTATTATTTCATTTTTACGTTGGTTGATGTAGCCGGCGCAGCGTTGGCATTTGCGTTTGAAAAAGAGGATTATAAAAAGCTGATCTGGATGATACCGCAAAGACTGGTTTATCGCCAGTTGATGTACTACATCATCATCAAATCTTTTAATAAAGCAATTAAAGGAGAATTGCAGGGATGGGGTGTTTTAAAAAGAACAGGAAATGTGAAAGAGTTGGAGTTTAAACCATTGTAGGTTTTGCAATGTTATTACAGGAAAATAGTTGCGTATTTATTGCCTTTGTGTTCACGAAGTAATACGCTTAGTTTGCAACACTGGGCAATAAAATAAATTAAGTAATCTGGAATCAAAAGAATTTATGAAAAAAACATTTGGCTGGTTTAGGAAAATTGCCATGGCCGAAGGGGTATCCTTTTTGCTGCTGTTGTTTGTAGCAATGCCCTTGAAATACTTTGCCAATATGCCGACGGCAGTTAAAATAATGGGTAGCCTGCATGGTGTATTATTTGTTGCTTTTGTTGTATTGGCCTGGGAAGTAAAGGGCGATAACCGCAAAAGTTTTCTTTGGTTGTTAAAAGCAGGCTTGGCTTCTCTACTGCCTTTCGGAACTTTTGTGATGGATAAGGAGTGGAAGAAAGAAGAGGCGATGATTACAGTACTATAGACAACTGTTAAAACGATCAGTGATATTAAAAGTAAAAAAGCCGGAAATAATTCCCGGCCTTTTAATTTTAGTAGTTTCAACTATTATAAATGAAGCGTAATATCCGGGATACGAACTTCCTGCCCTTTTAATAACTGGATATTAGTAATGGTGGTGTCCTTGTATCCGTTTGAACCCTGAAAAGTCATATTGTACATTCCTTCATGCAAACCTCTTACTTTATATTCTCCATCATCTTCCGGGGAGGCTGTTGCTGATTCATTTAAATTGTAAACTCTTACAAATGCATTGGCAGCAGCAGGGAAAACCTTGCCTTCTATTCTTGCAAAATTCTTCATGCCAAAAGGCTTTAAAACCGGCTTCAGGTAGTATTGGCCGTTAATCATTTTAATAGATTCACATACATCAAAATCAATCCACATGGCAGAATGCGTATCATTAATTACGTCTTCATGCTCTTTGTTAATTTTTACATACACGTAATTGTTGATGCCGGCAAGCATTGCCAGTGGACTGGTTACGCCATCTTTTACCAACGCATTATTTATTCCTAAAGTCAATCTTATTTTCCTGATTGCGCCTGCAGGTAAATTGGCTGTTCCCAACAATGTATCGATACCGTTGCGAAATCTCAAAACATTATAGATACCAGCATTGAATGTAAGCGTATCCCATTGTCCAAATCCATCATGGCTTTGATGATCATTTTCTCTATCATCGTCATTGTCACCAAAATGATCATCTTGCATGTGCCCTGCATTGGTATCAATTTTTACTTCCACAGTTTGGATATCAATAAAAACGGAATCAAACTGACAAGGATCATCGGTTAAATACAAAGACAGTTGTTTTGCACTGTTGGGATTATTTACTGCAGAAATTTCTTTTTGGCATGCTACCAGAATTGCTGATAAACCCAGGGCAACAATGCCCAATCCAATAAACTGCTTTTTAGTTAATTGCATAGAGTGAATTTTTAGTTGTAAAAAATGAATATTAAAATCAATACTTGTGAGTGCCTTTTTATCAAGATCGTATTCGGTATCAAAACGGTTGTGCATTTTTAAAATGAAAGGATGCTAATCTTTATTATAAATTAAGTAGCATTACGCTTTATAAGCATAGATCAATTTTGAAACAAAGATTTTTACAGGTAAATTTTTAAGCGATATCAGTAGGGATTTATTTATCCTTTTGCAAATACCCTGCCAATTGATTGTTAACTGAATCTTAAGGTTTAATCAACAAAGTAAGGTTTATGAAATTGGCTGGTTCTCTGCATATTTTCTACCTACATAATTTAAAAATCATTTTATGAATTTAATAATACGTTTAAGGATGCATTTCAATCACTACCCAAAAGTTAAATTGAAAATTGGATTTTATAATCTCTGTTGTAATGTAATTGGTAGCTAAAAAACTGTACCTATATTGCGGACCGTTTCAATACAATGAAAAAAATAAAAATTAAGATAGTATACATTTTTTTAACTCAAGTTAAAATAGCATATGATAACTTTTTTTGAAGCAACTCTTACGCAATTATCAATACATAAAGTAGGCAATAAACTTTTGGATGAACCAATAACGATATCTGAACAGCCTGTACCAATCGCCGACGATGTACTGGCAGGTTTGCTGATGGAATATTTTTTAAAGCCATTTGAAAAAGTGAATGAAATATACCGCTTGTTTCACCCTACGGGCGACTTACAATTGAATGAAATATTTCATTTTGCTGATATTATTTTCAACAAGCCGGAAGATTTTCATCTATGTTCTCAGCAAATCACCAAACATTTATATGATATATCTAATCATCCAAAAATAAAATTCGGCGAATTGTATGTTTGTCATTTTAAGGGCTTGCAAATAGAAGGAGAGGTAGTGGAAGCGATAGGTATTTTTAAATCGGAGAATAAAGAATCTTATTTAACGGTATCACAGGAAGAGAAAGTATTTGAAATCAGGTACGAACAGGAGGCCATCAATATTAAAAAATTAGATAAAGGTTGTATTGTATTTAATACTGAAAAGTCGGAGGGGTACCGAGTTGCAGTTGTTGATCAAACAAATCGTTCTGAGGCGGTTTACTGGATGGATGAATTTCTTAAGCTAAAAGTTAGGAATGATAATTATAACCAGACACACAATGTAATGAGCGTTTACAAGAATTTTGTTAGCAATAAAATAGAGGAGGGGTTCGATATTTCAAAAGCAGATAAGATTGATTTATTAAATCGTTCCTTAAAATATTTTAAGGAAAAAGATCATTTTGATATGGATGAATTTTCAACGGAAGTAATTGCACACCCGGAGGGCATTAATGCTTTTAAAAACTTTAAAAAAAATTATGAGGATGAATTTGATGCACCCATCAATAATTCATTTTCTATTTCGGATGTAGCCGTTAAAAAGCAGGCAAGAATATTTAAAAGTGTTATAAAACTGGATAAGAACTTTCATATTTACATTCATGGTAATAAGGATTTTATTGAGAAAGGTTTTGATGAAGAAAAGAACCTGAACTATTACAAAGTGTATTTTAAAGATGAGCAATAGAATAGCCTTTTATTCACAGTCGATATTGTTTTAATGCGCAATAGCTTACACTATTTGTTTTGGCTTTAAATACCCGTTGAAATAGTATTTATTTTCAGTAACTTACTACATGTTATAACATAAATAAGTAATGCTGTATCATTTTAAAAAAGCAACAAAAAACCGGACAGATGGACTTTGTAGATTATTATAAAATATTAGGTGTAGATAAGCAGGCATCTGTAGAAGATATTAAAAAAGCTTATCGAAAACTGGCAAGAAAATTACATCCCGACCTTAATCCCAATGACAAGGAGGCGCATAAAAAATTTCAAGAGGTTAACGAGGCAAACGAAGTACTGAGCGATCCGGAAAAACGTAAGAAGTACGACCAGTATGGAAAAGATTGGCAACATGCAGACCAGTTTGAGCAAGCAAAGCAGTCCCGGCAGCAACAGCCTTTTTCAGGATCCGGGTCTTTCGGTGGCAATTATGGTGAAGAGGATTTTTCAGATTTTTTTTCATCCATGTTTGGCGGATCTGGTAACAGGAGCCAGGCTAAATTTAAAGGACAGGATTACAATGCAGAATTACAACTTAGCGTGAAAGAGGCTTTTACCACACATCCGAAAACACTAACAGTTAATGGAAAAAATGTGCGTATTACCATCCCGGCAGGCGTGGAAAACGGCCAGGTGATAAAATTAAAAGGATACGGGGCTCCAGGAAGAAATGGCGGCCCTGCCGGTGATTTGTTTATCACCTTTGTAATATCCAATGATGTTAAATTTAAAAGGATGGGTAATGATCTTTATAGCACGGAAGAAATTGATCTGTACACAGCTTTATTGGGGGGGGAGAAAATTATTGATACGCTGAGTGGTAAAATAAGAATGGAAGTAAAGCCCGAAGTTCAGAACGGCACTAAAATACGATTGAAAGGCAAGGGGTATCCGGTGTATAAAAAAGAAGGTGAATACGGTGACCTGTATGTTACCTGGCAGGTTAAATTGCCCACGAATTTAACAGAAAAACAAAAGGAAATTTTCAGAGAGCTATCCGCATCTTAATTTAAAATAATCTTTATGCAAACAGACTTAATACCAGCCAAAGTGTTTTGTGCTAGTCATGCTATAGAACAATCCTTTATTCAGACTTTGTATGAATCCGGATTGATAGAAATTACTTTTATTGAAGAAGACCCATTTGTGCCGGCTGCTCAACTGGAGCAATTAGAACGTATTGTGCGGATGTATTTTGAAATGGATATTAATGTGGAAGGCATTGAAACCATTGTACATTTATTGCACCGCATACAAACAATGCAGCAGGAAATGAATGTATTAAAAAACAGGTTGCGTTTATACGAATCCGGTTTCTAATTTTTTAAAATACGAGTCCTGTCCGGTAATTTTATTTTGCGCTTTCGATAGTTAAATTGAAAAATATATTGTTTCAGCGTACAATGAATCTATTGCCTAGGATGTTTTTATTTGTCCTTTTTTTTGCTACTGCTAATTGTATGACTGCCTTACCTCTTGCAAATAAATCTATGATGCTGTTCATTTGTAAAAATTGATTTAAATATTTGTGGGTGTAGGTATTATTTGAGGTTAACCTGGCGCTTAAAAGTAATTTTTTTATGTGTTCGTATAAATGTACGAATTGTGTTATAATTCGTACATTTATACGAATTTTTTATAAGTTCGTAATTTTATACGAATTGGTGATAAGTTCGTAAAAACAGACGAACTATATTTTTTGTTTTATATCTATTTGTATTTAAATAATATTCGTACTATTAAAAACATCCAATTATTTGTTATGGCAATCAGGGCAGTACTTACGGGAGATATTGTTAACTCTACCAAGATAGGTAAGGCCAATGAGCGGAAGTTACTTAAAAACCTTCAACAAGTATTAGCGGCTCATTTATTTGAATTTTACAGGGGGGATAGTTTGCAGGTATATATAAAGGAACCAACACAAGCACTGCAAATGGCTTTGCTTTGTCGTACGGCCGGTATGAGCATTACACAAGATGAAATCGTTGCTTCGTCCGATGTACGTGTAAGTATTGGAATAGGTCAGGTAAATACTTCCGTTAAAGCATTAGGGAATGCTAAGGGAGAAGCATTTGTTTTATCCGGACGGGCATTTGATGAGACGTTGCATACGGACACCAGGCTTGTAATCTCCACTGCTAATCCATTGGCCACTGCAGGTCTGCAGGTGATAGCAGATTATATCAATGCTATTTTTAAGGTAATGACCAGTAAACAGGCAGCGGTTATTTTTGAATTATTAAAAGGTGAAACTCAGCAGCAGGTAGCTGTAAAAATGAAAAAATCAAAGAGCACCATCAACCAGCGGGTAAGTGCCGGTCGGTGGCCCGAAATTGAAAAGCTACTAAAGCAATACGAAAATATCATCAACCAACTTACATGATCATCGAATCAATCTGGCTAACCAAACTTATACTTGCCCACCTCATTACTGATTTTATGCTCCAGCCCACTTCCTGGGTAGAAGATCGTACACGAAAGCATTTTTATTCTGGTAAATTATATTTGCATGGACTTATCACAGGCCTGTTTGCATGGATATTAATTGGCTGGAAGTATTGGCTGGTGGCATTAATTATCTGGCTCACCCACACACTAATCGACGGATGGAAATCGTATCAAAAACCAACAGTCAGGTTTTTTCTGATAGATCAGTCTTTGCACCTTGTGGTCATTTTAATCTGCTGGTATTTTTCTTTTATCAAATGGATAGATGTGCAATTGGCTTGGCAGCAACTGAACACCCAAACTGCCATCTGGAAAACCATTACTGCTTTGGTATTTTTAACAACACCTGCCGGCATTTTAATTGGTCAGTGTACCAAACAGTGGCGGGATCAAATCGAAAATGCAGCAAGCCTTGCCAATGCTGGTAAATGGATTGGAATAATTGAACGTGTAATTATTTTCATCTTTGTTTTGTTCAGCCAGTTTTCTGCAATAGGTTTATTGGTTGCTGCAAAAGGTATTATTCGGTTTAATGAAAAAGAGCGGCCGGAAATAAAAACTGAATACCTGGTGATAGGAACGCTGATGAGTATTGGGATTGCCATTATAACCGGGTTACTTATTAAGTGGTAAAAGGGATAAAAAACGGCAAAGCTATAACGGCTCATGGTATGTGATGCTAACCGGATATTAAGCAGTTACAGGCATCTAATCTTCTTCTTCTACCATTTTTACAAAAGCACTTCTCCTGGGTGCCGGCATTACGCTTTGTTCTCCTTTTACTGCTTTCCAAATTACCTCGCTAAAGAGCAAATCGGGTGCACTATCCTCTTTGCTAAAATCGAATGTGGCACTAAGGTCTGCACTGGAATTTTGTTTGGTATTTTTTTCATTTAAATCAACATTGGCTGGTACAGACTTAAATGGTGCAGCATTGGGTGTTTTGGAAAAACAACGCCACAAAGATTCGGCGGCCGCATCATATTGAGTCATTGGTGGCAAGCCAAGAATTAATTCAATGGTACGAAGTAACGAGGACGTTGAGTACATGGTATGATCTACATAATTCCGCTTTACAAAACCGCCGGCAATGTAAGCAGTAGAACGATGGGCATCCACATGGTCGGGACCGTTTTGAGCATCATCTTCAACGGCAATTATTAAACATTGATTCCAAATGGAACTGTTGGAGAGATATTCTACAAACAGGCCCACTGCAACATCGTTATCTGCCACATGTGCAAACGGCGTTGGTCTGCCGATGCTTTGTCCTTCTGTATGATCGTTGATAAATCTGAGTGAATTAAACTGAGGCACCTGCCCGATTTTTAACAGGGAATCAAACTCTCTTTTCCATTGGCTAACACGGGTTGTATCCCGTACCCTTTGATCCCAGCTGGTAAAGTAAGAGCAAAAGTGATTTTCCAGAATGGGGATATTTGCTTTATAATCGTCAGCAAATTCGCCATAGGTTCTGTAGCTAACGCCAGCTCTTTTGCAATAGTCCCAGATAAAGCCATTTTTATTGTCGGCTATTCTACGGTTTCCCTCTGCATCGTAGTCGCCGCCCCTGCCGCCATAACTGGTCACCCATGTTTTTTCAAGGTAATCGTTGGAGTTAGCGCCCAGCGTCCAGTTATGACCATCTGCACTCACTTCTCCATCCACATAAAAGTTATCCATCAAAACAAATTCCTTAACCAGTTTGTGTTGATTGGGTGTAATTTTTTCACCAAATAAAACAAGGCTTGTATCTCCGTTGCCTTCTTTAACATCGCCCAACACCTGGTCGTACGTGCGGTTTTCTTTAACGATATAAAAAATATATTTGATGGGAGAACTGTCGCCAACTTTCATAGGAACGGGGTTGCCTTTTTCGCCATTCGCATTTAGCTCTTTGTCTTTGTTATAAGGCGTATTTTCATAAACCTTTTTAGAATAAGCCGCTAATGCAGCATTGGATGGTTCATCAATAATGCTTAAAGTGCCCTTCATTAACCCGCCAATATATTGAACCTTTTGAGCAGGCGTTTCACTTTTTTGATAGGTTACCTTTTGTTTTTTTGCGACCGGGTTAGGTCCCTTTGGGTTGGCAAAAGAAGAAAATCCTTTTCCGTTACTAACAAATATTTTTTTACCAATTACTTTCACATTGGTAGGGTACCAGCCAACAGGAATAAAGCCTTTTGATTTACTTTCTCCCATTGCTGACACATCAAAAACTGCCAGGCAATTATTATCTGCATTGGCTATGTATAAAGTTTGTTGGTTTTCTGACAGCGCCAGGCCGTTGCTGGCAGAACCCTGTGGTGCATTGGGATACAGCGCAGCATTTAATGTTTCCAATACTTTTCTCTGATTAATATCTATTACAGAAACGCTATTGTCATTGGCATTGGCTACAAATAAATATTTACCGTTATTTGATAGTAGCAGTTCATTTGGATTATCACCCACTTTGATAGAATCTGTTACTTTTTTTGTTGCAATATCAAACACCAATACTTTGTCTCCACCCCAAAGCGAAATGTATAATTCTTTTTTATTGTTGGATAATAAACAGGCGTAAGCTTCTGCACCGAGGGCTAACTGCTGGGTTATTTGTTTTGATGACAGATCGATTGTGTACAGTGAATTATTATCTTTCGTTACAACATACATGGTTTTTCCTGCATCATTTATTTCGATACCGGCAGGCGAAATTTTGGTGGGCCATTTGTTGCCAAGCTTTATAGTGTCTTTTAATTGAAGCTTGTTTCCTATTATAGCATATTTTACAATCCAGTTGTTGTTTCCGCCACTCACAAACAATGATTTTTCATCAGCACTAAATTTTAAACCGTACCAGGACGCTGCAATCTCAATATTGTCTAGTATTTTTTCTGTTGCAGGATTGATGAGTTGTATTGTTTGGGTACTTTGTCCGTTATTGGTTACAGCCAATAATTTTTTTGATAGGGACAACGCCATGTTTAGTGGAAGATCTCCTAAGGGTAGCGAGCGGCCTGCTGGCGAAAGACTCCATCCGTTTGGCAACATCACTTTTTTAGTTTCATTTTTCTGCGCCAATAAAAATTGCGGTACTACAATCAGCAAACCCACGATCATTTTTATCATCTTACTCATATACCGATAGTTTAATTTATTTTTTGAACTCTTTTCTTATTTCATGTTCATTATCCATTGCCGGACCTTGTAATATTTTACGCCAGTCGATGCTGCGGTGGTATTTCTTCATCGCTTTGTCGGCATCAAAAACCTTTGGGTCGTGCTGCTCTAAAGTGTAGGGTGTAAAGTTAGGCTTATCAGTAAAGAAATCCTGTAGCAACGTAGCAGTAACATCGTACTGGTTCACATAAGGCACGCCCAGTATATTGTAAATCGTTTTTAAGATTGCGCCAAAATTTGCATGGGTGTGGCTTACGTATCCATGTTTTACATATGGCCCTGCCAGCATTAAAACGCTGCGGTGTGCATCCACATGGTCAACGCCACCCTGCGGATCATCTTCTGTAATAATCACCAGCATGTTTTTCCAATACCTGGTTCTGGAAAGAAAATGTAATATTCTGCCAACGGCTAAATCATTGTCAGCCATAAAAGAGGAACGATAAGCATAACCATCTTCCGGCCTTACACCTGCACCATGATCGTTGGGCACCTGCATGGTTAATAAAGAAGGCATTTTTTCTTTTCCGCTTATCCACATTTTAGTGAATTCTTCTTCAAACTGGTTCATCCGGAACTGGTCGGGTATGTTCATATTAAACCCTGCATAATTGTGACTGGTTCTGTTGTACAATGCTTTTTGCATGGGCACCATTACACCGTGCCCGGCACCGGTTGCAGTGTCGTACCATTCTTCTCTTACATGGGCTGTTTCGTTGGCCTCGCCGAAATTATAAAACGATACTTTTTTTCTTTCCAAAGCTTCCCATAAGCCACCTGTTTCTGCATAGTCTTCCGGATCCATACTGCCGGTGCTGCCGGGGAATCTTCGGCCCGGCGCTTTGGAAAAATACATAGCGGTTTTGTCCACATCCGAATTGGCTTCTACCCATTCATTGGGTATTACGCCCATCATCCAATGATGACCATGAATGGAGGCATCACTATCGCAATAAAAATTATCGCTGAAGGCAAATTGTTTTGCTGCCTTGTGGTGGTTGGGCGATACCCTCATGTTTTTAAATTGCGCCTGCAGGGAATCGGGTAAAGTGTAGGCACAATCAACACCAAATTTAGCCAGTGTACTATCGCCATTTGCATTTTTTAGCTGACCAAATATTTCATCATAAGTTCTGTTTTCTTTGGTGATGTACACTACATATTTTATAGGAGATTTGCTCGATCCCGGCAGTGCCGGTAAAGGATTCTTATCATTATTTATTACTGTTGATTCAAACGTATTGGCAATGGTTTGTTTAGTGTAAACGGCCAGTGCTTTTGCATCAGGCAGTCCAATTTTTTGAAAACTCCCTAATTGAATATCACCTATATAGGTACCTTGCGGAGGGGCTATAAAACCAGCGCCACCATTGGGTCCTGCGCCTAAGCCCCTGCAGCTGATTACATACATTTCTTTTTCATCTGTTGATAGTTTTACCCTGGTTGGTCCCCATCCGGTGGGAATTAAACCTTTGGTTGTTTTTGTTGCTACGTCAATTACCGCCACAGCATTAAAACCCAATAAAGCAACATACAATATTTGCTCATCTTTACTCAGCGTTATGCCAAAAGGAAGCAGTCCCCTGTATTTATCTATCCTTTTATCTACCTTAATTTGTATGTGCCCCAGTAAACGATTTTTTTTATAATCGATTATTGAAATATTGTCGTTGGTGGCATTGGCTACATATGCATATTTTTTGCCCGCAGCAATTGAGTTTGGACTGGCACCGCCAACCACTTCCGCTCCTTCAATCATCTCGCCGATCTGATAGCCTGTTTTAAATTTATTTACAATTTTATTGGTATTTAAATTGATGGTAAATACACTCATTGCCTCTGGCGAATTGGGACTGCCAACTCCGGGAATTTTTTTGCCCTCTATTTCCGTTCCTCCGATGGATTCTTTGGTATTGTTGCCGTACGGATGGCGTGATATCAACATGGAATTAAAGTTGGTCGTTGTAATTCCATCAATCAACGGGTAGGCATACATTCCCACGTTTGCCACAAAGGCCATTTGTTTGTCGGCGCTTAAAGCCAATCCAAACGGTTGCCTGCCGGCAGGTATAGAAGCCGTGATTTTTCTACTACTTAACTCGTAACGTACAAGGCGGAAATTGCCCCTGTCTAAAATCAATAATTCATCGCCATTTAGCAACAGGTCCGATGTAAAACTATCATCAAAATCAGCCCCATTTACTTTTCCATTTAAGGATATTGAATCCAGGCGTTTCATCTGTTCAATATCATATACAATTACGGCGCCGTTGTCTCCGCCACTTAAATAAACAGTTTTGGAATCTGCCGCAAATGCAACGCCTAAAAAGGAACCTTGTTTTAATGGAGATTCTATCACTTTTTCATGGAGGGAATCGTTTCCAAAAGCAACACCATCCAAAGGTTCATGCGTTAATGGGGAAGTTATTTTTTGATTGTAACCGGGTACTCTTGTATGCTGCAGCGAGGCCAGGTCGATGATGGTGAATACGCCATTGTGAAGGGTCACAGCTTTTTTACCATCAGGCGAAATCGACATGCCAAAAGGATCATGCGTTATGCGAATTAGTTCGCCGGCTGGTGTAACGAACCTGCCACTTGGCAATATTGAAACACCTGTTGTATTGACAGAGCAAAACTGGTTTTTGGCGGGCACCTGTAGTATAGTCAGTGACTTTTTTTGAGCAGAAACACTTGCAATAGTGGCTGATAATAGTAAGATCAGAAGATGTTTTTTCATCACAGATATTTTTTACTTTTTTGGATCCGTTTGTTACTTATAATTGTTATCGTCATTACAATATCAACAAACAGTTTAAGAAAAGGCAAGGTATAACTTTGTGAGCCATGCAGTTTTTATCGATTGTTATCAAATTAAAATTTTTACAGGCTCCTTTTGATAAATTGATTTGCCTCTTAATGCAGTTCATCCAAAAGTCGAACCTTATTTTGTTGGTATTTGCTGCAGTTTATAGTGACTTAAAAATTGAAAGATTTTTTTTCAGCTTGTTTAAAGAAAAATCGCATTAAATTGTAACTTCAATATTTTACCTCTTTGCTTGCAACTCAACCTGCTTGTATTTTTAAACATTTAAATGTTTGTAATAATGAAAATTTTACTCTCCCTGATGCTTTCTTTGCTGTTATGCATTGTTGTAATCGCACAAAAAACCGTCAGCCTTTTTAATGGAAAAAACCTGGATGGCTGGACGAATAACGGAACTGAAAAATGGTATGTTGAAAACGGAGAACTTATTTGTGAGAGTGGCCCGGATAAACAGTATGGGTATCTTTCCACCAACAAAACATATAAGAATTTTGAACTTACGCTCAATTTTAAACAGGAGGCTAATGGCAACAGCGGTGTGTTTATTCGCTCCTCAATAGAAGGCACTAAAATTAGTGGCTGCCAGGTAGAGGTGGCACCCGCTGGTATGCACACAGGTGGCATTTACGAATCTTACGGACGGGGCTGGCTGATACAGCCAAAGCCCGAGGATGAACAATGGCTAAAAATGGGCAAATGGAATAAAATGAAAATATTGGTGAACGGCGATGAGATAACAAGCACATTAAATGGTCACCAGATAGTAACCCTTAAAGATAAAAAAATTGGAAAGGGAGCTGGCTTTATTGCACTTCAGATTCATGACGGTGGTGGAATTAAAGTAAGATGGAAAAAAATTAGAATTAAAGTGTTGGACTAAACTAGTGCGCTGATAAGTTTATGTGACGTATTGATTTGTGAATGCTCAATGGTGAATGGTGAATAGATATCAATGAAAGCTAATTTTTTATTTTTTGCCCATTGCCCATTGACCAATCACTTCTGACAAATCACTCTTAACCTAACACTAGTTATATTTTAAAAATTTAATCACCTATAATAATAATTATTAAATGAACCACATTCCCGGATCATCCCGTAGAAATTTTATTAAAAAACTTGCAACAACTTCGGCCATTGTTGTTGCAGGTAGCAACGTATTTGCCGCTAAAGAAAAAGCAAATTTTACTGCATCATTAAAGAGAACGCCCGCCAGTATAAATGACAAAATCAACATTGCTTTAATTGGTGCAGGCGGCATGGGCACGCAGGATACGCTGACTGCTTTAAAAGTGCCGGGCGTAAAGCTGGTAGCAGTTTGTGATTTGTATGATGGCCGTTTAAAAGACGCAAAAGATAAGTGGGGTGCAGATATTTTTACCACCCGTAGCTACAAAGAAATTTTAAACCGTAAAGATGTAGATGCTGTAATTGTTGGTACACCCGATCATTGGCATCAGCAAATTTCAATTAACGCTATGCGGGCTGGCAAACATGTGTATTGCGAAAAACCAATGGTGCATTCTATTACAGAAGGTCCGGCGGTAATTAAAGCACAAAAAGAAACCGGCAAAATTTTTCAGGTGGGTAGCCAGGGTGTATCTTCTTTGGGCAATGAAAAGGCAAAGCAATTATTGGCAGATGGGGCAATAGGTGAACTGAATTATGCAGAAGGTTTCTGGGCTCGTCATTCACCTACGGGTGCATGGCAATACCCTATTCCGGCGGATGCATCAGCGCAAAATGTTGATTGGGAAACTTACATCAGCAATACCAATAAACGTCCTTTTGATGCTACCCGTTTTTTCCGGTGGAGAAATTATACTGATTACGGAACCGGCATGGCTGGCGATTTGTTTGTACATCTTTTTTCGAGCCTGCATTTTATTACCAACTCCCTGGGCCCGGAAAAAATTTACGCAGCCGGTGGTCTGCGTTACTGGAAAGACGGACGTGAAGTACCCGATGTGTTGCTGGGCACCTTCGATTATCCGAAAAGCCATGCGCATGCTCCTTTTAATTTATCGTTGCGCTGCAATTTTGTAGATGGCACCAGCGGTACCACCTATTTAAAATTGGTAGGTAGTGAAGGATCGATGGATATTACCTGGGATTCGGTAACCTTAAAAAGAAATAAAACCATCGAATCCGACGATCCGTTTTATATTGAACAGATGCGGAAAGCTGGTACACCCGTTTCGGAGCGTAAAAGAATTTTGCCCCCGGAAGAATACACGTTCGCAGCGGAGAAAGACTACAAGGGTGGGCCTTACGACCATTTTGTAAACTTCTTTAATGCTATTAAGAATGGCGGAAAAGTTGCGGAAGATGCAGTGTTTGGTTACAGGGCTTGTGCGCCTGCGTTGTTATGCAACGACAGTTATAACCAGGATACTGCTATTCGTTGGAACCCCGAAGCAATGCAATTGATAAAAAAATAAACCATCTGAAATGAAAAATAGAATTGTAAAGATTATTGCTTTTTTGTCATTGTTTATTTGTTCATTTTCATTCGATGTGATTGGACAAAAATCGGGAGGCAAGGGTAAATGGATTATGCTGTTTGATGGAAAAACATTTAATGGCTGGCATGGGTTTAACAAAAAAGGCCCTGTACAAAACTGGACTATTGATGATGGCGCCTTGGTTTGTCTGGGTGCTGCTGCCGATGCAAATGGGGGAGATATTGTAACAAATGAAGCCTTCGATAATTTTGAATTAAAATGGGAATGGAAAATTTCCAAAGAAGGCAACAGCGGCGTGATGTATCATGTAGTGGAAGGAGATAAATACAATGGGCCTTACCAAACTGGCCCGGAATACCAGTTAATAGATGATGTTGATTTTCCGGAGAAACTGGAAGAATGGCAAAAAACCGGTGCAGATTATGCTATGAATCTAACCAATAATAAAAAAAAGCTACAGCCGGTAGGGGAATGGAATACCAGCAAGATTATTTTTAATAAAGGCCATGTGGAGCATTGGCTGAATGGTGCAAAAATTGTTGAATTCCAGGCCTGGGATGATGAATGGACTAAGAAAAAAAACACCGGTAAATGGAAAGATTATCCCGATTATGGGATGGCCAAATCCGGCCAGATCGCCTTACAAGATCATGGGCACAAGGCATATTTCAAAAATATCTTTATCCGGAAGATATAATTTTTAACCCCGGCTTTTTGGTTCGGTTTTTTTTATGCTTTAAAAAATCGGTATGAAAAAAGAAACGAATCTATCGTCTGCTGAGAGTTCGCTACAACCTAAGGCCGAAAATATAGCTAAAGAAAAATATGCCAGTAAAAAGGTGGTGCCGTTTGCCACAGATAAAGTTAGGGGCCTGCAAGGAGTAAATGAAGTAAAAGAAAAAGCAATTATAAGGCGACGGGAATACCAGTCTACATTCGATAATTTACTGGTGGGTGTGGTAGTGCATGATCATGATACTCAAATTGTCTTCAGCAATCATGAGGCATCAAATATACTTGGTTTAACTGCCAAACAAATGTTGGGTAAAGATGCAATTGATCCTGTATGGATGTTTGTTTATGAAGATATGTCTCCTATGAAAATAAAAGACTACCCCGTAAATAAAGTAGTGTCAACAAAAAAGCCGTTAACAAATTATGTGAGCGGAATAATTCGTAAAGACAGAGATTATGTAACGTGGGTAAATATCAATGCAATTCCTATCTTTCTAAATGATAATGATAAAAATGAGTTAGAAAAGGTAGTCATTAATTTTGTAGATATTACCCAAAGTATAAAAATGGATGAGGCGTTGCGCAAGAGCGAGAGTCATCTTTCCAATATTATAAACAGCATTGGTCATCCGGTATTTGTAAAGGATGAACAAAGCAGGCTGCTGATAGTAAATGACGCATTTTGTAATCTGTTCAACCTAACAAAAACACAGGTAATTGGCAAAACACTGGCCGAACACGTGTCAGCAAAAGAACGGGAACATTTTTTTAGAATTGATAAGCAAGTGCTTGAAACGGGCGATGACAATATTACTGAAGAGTTTATTACGGTGAGTGGTGGCCCCACATTAGTCATTTCTACCAGGAAAACAAGATACATCGACTCTACGGGCACAAATTTTTTGATAGGGCTTATATTCGATATCACCGAAACCAAAAAGCAAGTGGAAGAAATTGAGCGCTCACGTGTGGAACTTTCTCAATTAGCAGCTCACCTCCAAACAATACGGGAAGAAGAAAGAACCCGGATTGCCCGTGAAATACACGATGAACTTGGCCAGCAACTTACTTGTTTAAAAATGGATGCCTTCTGGGTTAGTAAAAAATTAGTATCCAAAGAAAAAACAATCGCCGAAAAACTAAAGGCAATACTCATGACGATTGATGATATGGTGACAAGTGTTCGCAGAATTGCCGGCGACTTGCGCCCGGGTATTTTGGATGATCTCGGCTTAATAGATGCGCTTGACTGGCAATGTAGCGAATTTCAAAAACGCACAGGTAAAAGCTACCTGTTTACAACAACCATATCCGAAATTGATTTAGATGATGACAAAATAACCGGCATTTTTCGTTTGTACCAAGAGGCACTCACCAATATTGCCAGGCATGCAAAAGCCACACAGGTAAAAACTTCCCTGGTTAAGAATAACAAATATCTTATCCTCACCATTCAAGACAATGGAAAGGGTTTTGACACAAATGATATGAAAAATAAAAAAACACTCGGACTTATCGGCATGAGAGAACGGGTAGTTAGAATGGGTGGTGAGTTGCTCATTCAAAGTGAAATTGGCAAAGGCACTACGATTGTTTCCAAAGTGCCGATCGTTAGTTCCGTCACTAAGTGAAATCATTTTTATGGGAGTGAATAATAATTTCGCTTTTTAAATGACCAGGCTTTTAATCGGGCAGTGTCAGCAGCCGATAATATTTTGTTCTACATTATTTCTATATCTTTCAAAACTAAACTACTATTTGCTTATGCAGCGCTTTCAAGGACTCGTTGGTGTCATTCTTATTTTAGGATTGGCCTGGTTAATATCAAATAACAAAAAAAGAATCAACTATCGGTTGGTAATAAGTGGAATTTTATTACAGGTTACCATTGCGTTACTGATTTTAAAAGTTCCTATTGTAAAATCTTTTTTCCAAAAAATTGGTAGCATCATTACTCATATTGAAGCTTTTGCTAAAGAAGGTGCAGCATTCGTTTATGGAGGTCTTATGGCCGATAATAGGGCAGGTGGCTCCGTACCTTATGGAACACCGGGCGTTTTTATTTTTGGTTTTAGCGTATTGGCCACCATTATTTTGGTGTGTGTGCTGGTAGCAATTTTTTATCATTTTGGAGTAATGCAACGCATAGTTTCGTTGGTTGCAAAGGCAATGAACAAAGTAATGAGAGTGAGTGGTGCAGAGGCTTTAAGCAATGTAGCCAGTGCCTTTGTTGGACAGGTGGAAGCCCAGGTAATGATCCGTCCTTATTTAAAAGGAATGACCAAGAGTGAATTGCTCGCCAGCATGAGTGGCAGCCTTGCCTGTATTGCCGGTGGTATATTGGTGGTGTATGTAAGTTTTGGTGCCAAGGCAGAATATTTGCTTGCAGCCAGTTTAATGGCAGCGCCTGCGGCACTGGTTATTTCTAAAATTGTATGGCCAGAGACGGAGGAAAGTGAAACAATGGGGAAAGTTAAACTGGAGGTAAAAACACCTTATACCAATGTTATTGATGCCATCAGTCATGGTGCCGGAGATGGCATGAAAATATCCATGAATGTAATTGCCATGCTGATTGGCTTTTTAGGATTGATTGCCTTAATCAATTTTTTATTAATGAAGCTGGGCATATTATTGCACCTTAATTTTAGTTTAACCCTCGACTGGATTTTTGGTAAAATATTTTCTCCAATGGCCTGGTCAATGGGTGTGCCTACGGCAGATGTGGCCAATGTGGCTACTATGCTGGGCAAAAAGTTAACCATTAACGAATTTGTTGCTTTCAGTGATCTTACCCAAACCATGGTGCCCAATGCAGCCGGCCAAATGGTGAAAGGCTATCAAAATGTCATTTCAGAAAAAGCATTAATTATTGTAAGTTTCGCCATTTGTGGTTTTGCCAACTTTAGTTCTGTTGGCATGCAGATTGGTGGTATTGGTGCATTGGCACCCGAACGCAGGGCCGACCTGGCAAAACTGGGTATGAGAGCCCTTGTTTGTGGCACGCTGGCATCTTATTTATCAGCAACCATTGCCGGTTTATTGATGGGATAGAATATCTTTTACTGAAACCTAAAAATATTACAAATAAAAAGAGGCTGACTCATACAATTGAGAAAGCCTCTTTTCATTTATCTTAAAAAATTCGGATTATTAAAACTGTTCCAGTTTGCTAAAAAAGAAATCTCCTTCAATCGCTGCATTTTCATCACTGTCACTTCCGTGAACGGCATTTTCACCAATTGAAGTGGCGTATAATTTCCTTACTGTACCTTCCGCAGCTTGTGCAGGATTGGTAGCACCAATCAATGTTCTAAAATCTGCTACTGCATTCTCTTTTTCAAGAATTGCCGCTGATATGGGCCCACGACTCATAAATTCTACTAATTCGCCATAAAATGGTCTTTCTTTATGAACCGCATAGAATTCGCCTGCTTTTTCAGCTGAAAGATGCAGCATTTTTAGGGCAACTATTCTAAACCCTGCAGCGTTTATTATTGCCAGAATTGCGCCTGTATGTCCGTTTGCTGTTGCATCCGGTTTAATCATGGTAAATGTTCTGTTACTCATTTTTTTATTTTTTGAGCCGCAAATATAAATCCTTTTGTTTTGTTTTTTGATTCCTTTTACACAACAATTTAAAAAACTGGCAGCAAACTAAAAACTAACCGTTACTTTTGCGCCGCTTTATGCATTCTATTCAAGAAATTTTCACGCAATTACATACACCTAAAAAGGTAGTAATTACAACTCACCAAAAGCCGGATGGCGATGCAATGGGTTCTTCACTTGGTCTTTATCATTTTTTGATACAGTTAGGACATACCGTGCAGGTTATTTCTCCCACAAACTGGGCCAGCTTTTTAAATTGGATGCCGGCTGCTAAACTGGTACTGGATTACGACCGACAAACTGCTACAGCCGATGCGGCGATTGATACCGCCGACTGGATTTTTTGTTTAGATTTTAATATACTTAGTCGTACCAAGCGCATGGAAGAAAAGCTTAGCGCAAGCAATGCTAAACGTATTTTAATCGATCATCACCAGGAACCACAGGTAGATAAATTTGCATATGGGGTAAGTGATACCGGCAAAAGCAGCACCTGCGAAATGGTGTATGATTTTATAATAGATTCAGGGAATGATGACTTAATTAATGAAGCTGTTGCTGAATGTTTGTACGCTGGTGTAATGACCGATACCGGATCTTTTCGCTTTCCATCTACCACGGCAAGTGTACACAGGATGATCGCTCATCTTAAAGATAAAGGGCTAAGCCATAGTAAAATTCATGAAAATCTTTTTGATAATTTTCTTGAAAACAGGTTTCGTTTTATAGGGAATGTATTGCTTAACCGCATGGAGGTTTTTTACGAGTACAATACAGCATTAATTGCAATACCACAGCAGGACCTGATAAAATTCAACATTGTAACGGGTGATACCGAAAGCCTTGTAAACTATCCACTAAGCATAAAGGGTATAAAACTGGCAGCAATTATTATTGACAGGGGAGAAGAACGTAAAAGTTCTTTCCGTAGTAAAGATGGGTTTGATGTTAACACGTTTGCCCGAAAATATTTTAACGGCGGCGGACATTTTAATGCGGCCGGTGGCCAAAATAAAGAGCCGCTGGAAGAAGTAGTGGCTAAGTTTATAACCGCCATGAAAGAGAATAAAGATCAATTAAGTAACTATCAATTTTAAAAAATAAAAATCAACAATGAAGCATTCTTTTTATTTCGCTGCCATAGCTGCTTTGCTGCTGGCAAGTTGTACACAACCTTTTAAAAAATCAGAAGGTGGCATGGAGTACAAAATTATTTCTGATGGAAAGGGTTCTGTAATCAAAGCAGGTAATTTCTTTGAAATAGCATTTGACCAAACCTACAAAGGAACAAACAAAGACACCGTATTGTTTTCTTCCAAGGAGTTCTCTAACCAGATCGTGGGATTAGACTCTGCGGCATTACCTCCTGTTTACTATAAAATCTTTAAACAGGTTCATGTAGGAGATAGTATCGTAGTTAAGCAAGTAACAGATAGTTTAATGAAGCAAGGCGGGCAATTACCACCATTTATTAAAAAGGGCGGTCATATTATTGCACATTACAAAATTGTAAACATCTTCAGTACCAAGGAATCTGCTGATAGCGCATATAAGGCACAAATGGTAATGGCAAAAGCTAAAGATTCAATTAAAGGGCTTGAGCAATTAAAGAAGGATGATAAAACGATTGCTGATTATTTGGCTAAAAATAACATCAAAGCAACCAAAGCAAAATTAGGCACGTATGTTCAAATACTTACAGATGGTGCCGGTGATGCAATCGATACATCTAAAGTTTTAAAAGTAATGTACACTGGTAAAACCTTGGAAGATGGTAAAGTATTTGATTCAAATAAAGATCCTAAATTTAATCATACAGAGGCATTGCCAGTTAATATGGCTGCTCCGGCTGGCACACAAGGAAGTGTTATTTCGGGCTGGACAGATGGGTTGAGTTTAATGAAAAAAGGTTCAAAAGCTATTTTGTACATACCCTCTACACTTGCATATGGCAAACAAGGTGCTGGTGCTGACATTAAACCTAATTCCAACCTGATATTTGAGGTGGAAGTAGTAGATGTAATAACAGCTGCTCAGGCAAAAGTTGAAGCAGATTTGGAAAGGGCTAAAATGGAAGCAATGCAAAAGAAAATGATGGACTCTGCACAAAAAGCACAAAAAACACAAAAGCCTTCAGTTAAATAATCTATTCTAAATAGAAAAAAGCACTTCAGTAATGAGGTGCTTTTTTTGTGCGTATAGCTGAGCGCAAAAGACAAACACTAGCCAGTGAATAAGCCGCAAGAAAGATCATCCATTGTTATAAGCTTCAAAAAGCTTCACTGCCTGCCACGCTTCTTTTACATCATGCACTCTCAATAGGGAGGCGCCGTTTAGCAGGGCGATGGTATTTAAACTGGTGGTGCCGTTGAGTGCTTCTGCCGCAGTAAGATTTAGGGTTTTATAAATGGTACTTTTCCTGGATAGCCCAACGAGCAAAGGTGCATCCAGTATGCTAAAGGTCGAAAGGTTTTTCAGTAAAAGAAAATTTTGCTCAATGGTTTTTCCAAAACCAAAACCAGGGTCAACAATCACATCGTTGATACCTGCTTTTCTGCAAATATCCATCCGGCGACTCAAGTAATCGAGTACATCTGAAACCACATTTTGATAATTCGTTTGCCGCTGCATAGTATCCGGTGTGCCTTGCATATGCATGCAAATAAAAGGGGTTTTTAAATCAGCTACCACATTCAGCATCGCCTGGTCCATGGTGCCACCACTAACATCATTAACAATGCTGGCACCTGCTTTTACCGCTGCCTTAGCTACTGCACTGTAAAAAGTATCTACAGAAATTACTGCTTCAGAATACTGTTGCGCAATGGCTTCAATAACAGGTATCACCCTGCCGATTTCTTCAGCTGCTGAAATTTGTTTACTGCCTGGTTTAGTGCTTTGTCCGCCAATGTCTAAAACTACTGCTCCATCTGCCAGCATAGTGCCAGCAAGCGTTACAATGCTGTCCATTTCTTTCGATAAATTACCTTCATAAAAAGAATCGGGTGTGGCATTAATAATGCCCATTACCCAAGGCCGGTCTATCACCAATAATTTTCCTTTGCAGTTAATTGTGAACATCAGCTAGAAACAAGTATTTTTGAAGATAACAAAAGTATATACATTCAGTTTACTATGAACACCAATCACCAATACGACAGTGCAGTACTTAGCTGCAAAGAAATATTTTTACATAAAGCAGCCGATTATGGCACTTCCTGGCGGGTTTACCGGATTATTTCGGTAGTAGACCAAATTTACATTAAAGCCAAACGAATAAGGACTATCCAGGAAAAAGGAGAACAACGGATTGGCGATGATATAGTGAGTGAGTTTAAGGGTATTTTAAACTATGCTATCATTGGCCTTATTCAATTGGACATACAAGATGATACAGTAGAAGATTTGCCGCTGGAAACGGTAGCAAGTTTGTATGAAGAGAAAGTCACCATTGCCAAAGCGCTGATGATGGATAAAAACCATGATTATGGCGAAGCATGGCGAAGCATGAGCCAGGAAAGTTTTGTAGACCTGATATTAGCCAAGCTCCTGCGGATAAAAAAGATATTGAGTAATGATGGTAAAACAATTATGAGTGAAGGGATTGATGCCAATTTTTATGATATAATAAACTATGCAGTTTTTGCTTTGATATTGTCATAATCAGTTACACAAAAAGCAATAAAAAATAAAATTATCTGCTTAAATAATCTTTTAGTTTAAAGAACTAGCATTTCATTAATGATCGTAATAAAATTAATTGTATGAAAATATCAGTAGGTGTTGCAAGGGTATTGGTGGGTGTTCTCTTTATTTTTTCCGGGTTGGTAAAGGCAATAGATCCACTCGGTTTAAACTATAAAATGCAGGAGTTTTTTGAAGTATGGTCTAGCGAAGGTTACCTGGTTACTATTGTGAACCAGATGCATAGCTACTCTTTTGTAATCACGTTGTTGATGATAGTTTTGGAAGTTGCATTGGGTGTTAGCCTGTTGGTTGGCTGGAGAAAAAATATTGTTCTACGGTTATTGCTTCTTTTGATATTGTTTTTTACCTTTTTAACAAGCTATGTGTTATTTAGCGGTAAAATTCGTAGTTGCGGTTGTTTTGGAGATTGTATCCCATTAACGCCCATTCAAACATTCACAAAAGATATTATTTTGCTGGGGCTCATTATTTTCCTGATGCTGAAGAAGGAATATATTAAACCACTTTTTAAGGAACTGTTACCGCTTGCTTTCGTTTTAATTTCAGTTATTGCTACCGGTTTTTTACAAATGTATGTTATTGATCATTTGCCTTTGGTTGATTGCCTTCCTTATAAAAAAGGTAATGATTTACTGGAGCTGCGTAAAATGCCGGCCAATGCCATCCCCGATAAATTCACCTATACATTTGTTTATGAAAAGGCAGGAGAAAAAAAAGATTTTGCAGTAACAAACCTGCCCGATAGTACCTGGAAATTTGTAGAGCGTAAAGAAACCCTGGTACAAAAGGGGGTGAACAATGTGCCAAAAATTAATGATTTTATTTTGGCTGATTCATCAGGTTCAGACTCTACCGAAACCATTTTAAGCAAACCTGCTTATTATTTATTTTTTGTTAAAGAGATGGAAGATGAGGGTGAAAAATGGATAAGTGTGTTTACAGATATTGCCAAAAAAGCAAAGCAGCAAAACTTACCCATTTATATTGTTACCTCCGATAGAAAAAATGTACATGCATTTCTAAATGAACAGCATAGTTTTAACCTGCCAGTGTACACCTGCGACGGTGTAGCCATCAAGACTGCTGCAAGGGCCAATCCAACTATTTTTGTAATGAAGGGGCCTGTAGTGCAACAAAAATATAGCTGGGCAGATATGAAAGTGCTGCTGAAGTAACAACAGCATTCCGTAAACCATCATTATTAATTATTGGCAATTGCAACAGCTACTAAAAAAAATATATTATGCGATGCTGGTTTTGCTGGGCGTAGTTATACTGGTCTTTGCAATCTTTCAAGGTTTTGGCGATCCAGCCCGGATGATGATGGGGCAAACCGGCGATAAAAAAACCATGGACAATATCCGGAAAGAACTTTACCTGGATCAGCCCAAATGGAAGCAGTTTTTTTTATACCTCAATGATGTTTCGCCTTTGTGCGTTCATACTGCCGAAGATATTTCCAACAAAAAATTACAAGGTGTTTTTGCTGGTAGTTCTACCAAAATTGGATTGAAGATTCCCTATCTAAGAAAAAGTTATCAAACAAAAAAAGGCGTTGGATCGGTTTTAATGGAAGCCTTGCCAGGAACACTGTTACTTGCCTTTGCTGCCATGCTGTTTGCTGCCACTGTCGGTATATTTTTAGGTGTTATGGCGGCAGTAAATAAAGGTAGTTGGATTGATACCTCTGCAGTATTTGCCAGTATTGCGGGCATATCAGCCCCATCCTTTTTTATGGCGATTATAATTGCTTATTTTTTTGGAGTGGTGCTGCATCCATATACAGGATTGCAGCTTACCGGGAGCTGGTTTGATATAGATGAGGTAACCGGTGAACGCTATCTTACTTTAAAGAATCTTATATTGCCAGCCTTCACGTTGGGTATTCGTCCGCTGGCCATTATTACACAACTCACCCGAAGTTCTATGCTGGATGTACTTAATCAGGATTACATAAGAACAGCCTATGCCAAAGGGTTAAGCAGGCGAACAATTATTATTCGTCATGCACTACGCAATGCCCTTAACCCGGTAGTGACCGCTATTACCGGCTGGTTTGCCGAATTGCTTGCAGGTGCCTTTTTTGTAGAGTATATTTTTGGATGGCAGGGAATTGGCAAAATAACCGTTGATGCCCTGGAAAAACTTGACTATCCTGTAGTGATGGGTTCTGTTTTAATAAGTGCCTGTATTTTTATCGTTATTAATATGCTGGCAGATTTTCTGTACACTGTGGTTGATCCAAGGGTACGAGGATAACTTCGCTTTAATGTACAGCATAAAATGATGCTCTTTTTCCCCATCTGACGGGTGCAGAAATTCTTCCGTTTCTTTAATAGGTCGCAGATTTTGGAATTGCGGCCGGCTATATTTCTTAAGCCACCATGTTATATAAATTGCGACTGCCCAATTAAGCAAGCGTTTTCAATTTTTGTTTTATCATCCAAAAATCAGTTAACTAAGCCCGATTTATACCAGTTAATCGGTGAAATCAACCAGTTACTAAGTTTACTTTATAATTGTGTGGAAGTCATCTTATATTACCAACGGTTTTTCATAGGATATTGGATTTTAAAACGGGGCTGGATTTCTATCCTGGCCCTTTTTTTTGCTTATACTATTTTCAATGTCTTTTATTTTGCCAAAGAGCATTCGAAATAGTATCATGGAACTTAAAGACTATTCGTGTAATACCTTGTTGGCTTTATCAATATAAAATACTTTATCCCCTTTCATTACCCTTGCCTCGTTGCTGGCGAAATTATCTACAAAACCATACTGAGCCTTTATAACCCAATCACCTTTTTTATCGATAAATCCCCAGTTTCCTTTTAAACTGGCAGCAGGTGCAAGACCTTCTGTAAAAGCCCGTGCATTTGAAAACTGGAAAGGTATAGCCACGTGTCCGGTTGTGTTAACGTAGCCGTATAAACCTCCTGTTGCTGCAACTGCAAGCCCGTTATTGAAGCTGGAGGCATCATCAAATATGGCTTCAGTAATGGGTTTCCCGATACTGTCAATGTACATCCATTTGTTACCTTTTTTTACTGCTACCAGGCCTTCGTTAAAAGTTAGACCTTCACTGTATAATAAGGGTATCACTTCTTTACCCTGCTTATCAGCATAGCCAATCTTTCCATTCTTACTTACTTTTGATAAACCACATATACAGTCATCAACAAAATCGTAGTTCTTTTCCCACTTTTGAGCCTTTAATCCCATTGCAGAAAAAATTATTATTAACAAGCATATCCTTTTCATATCTGTAGGTTTTTAAAATGTATAATTTTTTTACATTTAAAATTATTGTTGTCCGAGATAATTTTTTAAAGTTATCATTATTTTTTTAGGTATCTAACTTCTGCTTACACTTGCCTACATTTCCATTTTAGTTTGTAAAGCAGGGGGTTGATGTATTATAGGATGTTTTTTGATTCTACTA
>JANYCA010000037.1 GCA_025360525.1 Chitinophagaceae bacterium
GTTTCACGATCGAACAAATCTAAGCCTCCTGAGATAGTGCCAATCCAAAGCCGGCCTTGAGAATCTTCAAAGAAAGATTGTACAAAGCTCTTCGTTACAGATGTTTTGTTTTGGGGATCATGGCGATAGACAGTAAACTTATAACCGTCATAGCGGTTTAGACCGTCTAAGGTAGCAAACCACATAAAACCATACCGGTCCTGGAACATACGCACTACCATACCTTGCGAAAGACCATCATTGATAGTAAGTGCATTAAAGGCCAGGGGTTTGGTAATAATCTGTGCAGCTACATCACTATACTGCAATACAAAACTTAAAAGAAACAGAACAAAATTGCGTAACAGATAGTTGCTTTTAAATTTTGATGTAATGGTTGGATGCATTGGGTGAACTGCCTTGCTAATGAATCTTTATATAAGCCACTAAAGTAATGAAATTCTTATTGCTTTTACAAAGTCAAACGTTCGTCGCATAACTTAATGCAAGCGCCGATGAGTTAATTCTCCAACTTGTTCATTGACTCTATAGAAGATGTCTTATTTGAAAGTATACTTTTTTAACAGGGAGCAAATCGCTATTAGATAGAAACAGGCTCTTAAATACAAGGCTGTTTTTTTGCAATTTTCTTGTGCATATAAACAGTCAACCCCTAATTTTAGGTATTGTTTTCCAATGTTTATTTATCCACCTTCGTCCAATCTCTTTATACCACCTAATATCCCTACAATAAATCATATTTTTTAGAATCACAATCAGCATATGTGTACATCTACTTGTACGGTCATTGCTTCTTTAAATTTCCTCATTAAAAATAAACTCTTAAAATTAAATACCGCTTTATGAAGAAAATCTACTTCCTGCTTTGCCTGATAATGCTTTCAATTGCATCTTTTAGCCAACGAATTTCCAAGGATATAAAATACCAGGACGTAACCCTTGATCTTAATAGATTAGTACCGGCAGAACAAAAAGTGTTTTCTGCCTACTCTCTAAATCGATACTACGCTTTGATCTCAATTTTTTAAGATAAATCAAATTAAATTAAGCAATAAACAAACCATTATAAATTACCAAAAAATGATAAATAACTACATGAGAAAATTTAAGTTTAGTTTGTTTTTTACCGCCTTTATTTTTTTAAGTATAGCAAACTTACAGGCACAGCGAGCGGATGCAGTGCCCATTGTAAAATATGCGGTAAATAATTATGCCAGCATCTCTAAGGCTGTGTGTGATACCTGTCCCTTAATAATTGGGAAGCCATTACAGAAAAACAAACCCATTCCATTGCCACCCGTTTCAGCCTTCGATGCTTTGTCCGGTGTTGATTTAAAATACGTGCCGGGCATAATGGCTCCTAATTTTTTGGGCGGCGGTTCTCCTGAAATAAAAGGATTGGTGAAAGAAGTTGCAGGTATGAAGGATTTCTACGCCGAAAAGGTTCGCAGCACTGATATACTTTATTTTAGAAGTGGTGCCCAGGGTGTTGCAGTATCCGGCACCGGGAAAATTTATACGAGTTCAAGCACCTTTTTGCCAGGTGTAAAATTTGATACCCCGTTAGGACCTGACCAAGGCATTTTCTCATTTAAATCCTCTCCACAAAGATTACCTGTGTTCAACTCCAGATCAGAGGAGCAGTTTTATAAAAGCCCTGAAAATCTTGTTTTCAATGGTGAAACTATTCCTAACGATACTAAGGAAATTGCTTATTTCGCTCTCGATCCTTCTAATGAGAACATTGTATATGCTGCCTTTAAAAATAGCGAAACAAATGCGAAAGTGCTGGCAAGAAAAAACAGGGCCGGCGATTGGGTGAAACTTGATTGGGATATTGTAGTTGGATTAGCGGATTCTGTTTGGGGCAGCCTGGCTGTGGATTTAAACGGTAATTTATATGTAGCAGATAACACTCATCATGTGATTGTAAAGGTTACATTCGATAATGATGGTATAGCCAATAGCTGGCAAATTATTGCCGGTAAAATGGATACACCCGGATTGGTGAATGATAATGATGCCCTGGATGCCCGGTTTAATAAACCCAGTGGTATTTGTGTTGATAAAGCAGGTAATATTTATGTAGGGGACGCAGGGAACAATGTTATCAGAAAAATTAATGATAATGGGGTAACTACCTATGCTGGTAATGAGAATGGGGATAGGGGTTTTAAAGATGGAGATGATTGGAGAGACGCAAAGTTTTTTGGCCCAACCGCACTAGCTTACAATGAAAATTTTAAATCATTGTATGCAGTTGATTATGGTAATAAATTAATCCGGGAGATTGATATTGACAGGAAGGTAACTACTTTAGCCGGAAACGCCGGTTCTTTGAATCCAACCGATCCGGCAAGGTTAGCGCTTACTGTGTATTATATACTTGCCATGCTCAACATGGATCCGGACGAAGCAAAATTTGACAACCCAACCGGCATAGCTATAGATAGGGAAGGCTACGGTTTGTATGTAAGCGATGGACAATATATAAAATATGTAAATACCTTCAAGGCATTATTTGAAGTAAGTGCTTCATTTAGGTTTCCGGATGCAAAAAATAATTTGTATGGGCTTCCCATATTACCGCCCGGTATATTTATAAATCCTAATAATGGGTCGTTCTTTGGCGTTCCCTTAATAACATGGGAGCCTACTTCATACACGATTACTGCCACTAACAGTACAGGTAAAAGTATCATTAATGGATTTGTAGCATTTGAAGTTTTGGATTGTCCGGCTGTGCCGGATACAGTTAGAGACAACATCACTATCTCCCCTAAACAACTACCATTTACGTGGAACGGGCAGGTATTGAACGGTAGCGGAACGGCCACTGCTTTTCTTAAAAGCTCAGGCAAGTGCGATAGTATTGTGGTGCTGAAGCTGGAGGTAAGACCAGAATTTAATTATAACTGCGAACCCTATTTGCTTAGTCTGGGACAGGTAATAAATCCTATTGTTCCTGTCACAACAGGGTCTACAATTGATTCTTTCTCTGTTAGTCCTCCACTTCCTGCCGGTCTTACCTTAAATACCCAAACGGGAGCCATTACCGGCACGCCGACCACTTATGTTACGAGCCAGCTTTTTACGGCAATAGGGCCCCAAACGCCGCAGCAATATCTTGCCCCCTGGACGCTTAAAGCAGAATACGGTGCGGATATCACCCAGGTGCAAATAATGGATTGTAACGGGAAACCCTTTTTTGAAAACAATAGCGCTTATAAAAGCTTAATGGGCAGCGCCGGCCAAGGTACCGGAACACCCGGTGCTTATACCGATTTTAGCGGATTGGGGCCTATCAGATTGTCCACCAATACCCCTTATTCTATCCGGTTGTCAAACGCCCTCGCCGATGGGTATAGTAGTTATCCCCTGAATCAACTGTTGCCGTTTAATAATTATATGAACTCCTACGCCGTATATATAGATTATAACCGGGATGGAAATTTTGATGCTGCTGGTGAAAGAGTATATATTTCAGCAGCCCCGCAAGCAGATGCGCATGCCGAACTTTTCAATTTAATCATTCCGAATACAGTAACAGCCGGTGTAACCAAAATGCGCATCTACGCCGTAGAGGCTGAGACCCAACTTAAAACCTACACATTTTTTGACCCTGCAAGAGGTATTGTAAATCAAGTTTATTATGTAAATAGAACAACAGAGCAGGCATTATCTTTTTATCCATTTTTTAATAATATATCAAACTTTTCGGCTACCAGTGGGGAGACAGCCTTTCACTTTTGGCTAGACTACGGCGAGTTTGAAGATTATAATGTTGAAATAGAAAATCCGTTTACGCAATCTTATGTGATTAAAGGCAGAAATAACATTGATTCGGCCCAGGCTATTGTAAAGATTTCTGTAAACGATCCCTCCAAGTCTACCACCAATGCAACCATCTGTTCTAATGAGCTTCCTTACAGGTGGAATAAGCTAATTTTTAGGCAGACTGGCACGCAAACAGACATACTTAGAAATGTGATGGGTGCAGATAGCTTAGCTACTTTGAACCTTACTGTTAAGCAAACCTCTTCATCTATGGTAGAAGTGGCCAACTGCGGACCGTACAACTACCTTGGACAGGTATATAACACGTCTGGCGATTACGCTGTTCATATCACCAATGCCGCAGGTTGCGATAGCTCTATTATTTTTAGATTCCGTCAAAAGGCTAATGCTTCAATAACCAATCTTATAATAATACCGTCTCAACTGCCATATTTCTGGAACGGTTTACAATTTACAACTGCTGGTACAAAGTCTGCCAGGCTTACTAATGCTGAAGGATGCGATAGTACTGCCACATTGGTGCTTCGTGTAATGTATAATATTTATTATCCTGCAATAAGTCTTTTTCCAGTAAACAAAACCATAACGCCGTTAAGCCCTGTAATAGAAGGCAATTATCAATTAGGGGTTTTGTACAATGCTTCCTATGGGTATAATATTTCTCCGGCCCTTCCTAATGGGTTGCAGATAGACCCAATTACCGGTATTATTAGTGGAACGCCTACACAGCTAAGTCCCTTACAATCTTATACCGTTACACTATTGCAGGATGGTGCAAAACCTTCCACTTTTCAACTTTCTGTTGGAATGCCTACGGCCTCTACCACTACTATCAATAATTGTGGACCATACACCTGGAATGGGGTAGTATATACCATGCCCATTACTGTATTGGCTCCTTTTAAAAATCAATATGGTTTTGATAGTACTGCAACGCTGATATTGTCCATCAGAAACCTATCTGCGTCTACTACCATTCTAAACCTGAACCTGTCTGAATTGCCGGTAATATGGAATAGGGTTAGTATCACAAAAGAAGACCTGTACACCGTTCATCTTGTAAACGCCGCAGGCTGCGACAGTGCTGCTACGGCCGATGTGGTGATTAGTCCAAAAATCTCTTATGTTTCTCCACAAATTCTGCATCCGGCTCAGCGCATTGCAGACATCACCCCTCAAAATTTGGGAGGTGGGGTCATCGATTTTACCATCACCCCTTCTTTGGTAACGGGCCTTCAGTTTGATGGATCGACCGGTACCATAAGCGGAACACCTGCAGATACTTTGGTACAACCCGTTACCCATATCATTAGGGCTTCTAACAGAGCCGGTGCAGATACTGTCAAAATAGTGGTTGCTGTTTGTAATGCTATGGCTACATCATTTACAATAAATACATGCGACCGGTATGTTTGGAATGATAGTACTTATACAGAAAGCACTACCCATCTCCGAACTTTAAAAAACAGGGGTGGTTGTGATAGTGTTGTTACCATGAATCTCATTATTAGAAAAGTTTCTAAAGGTGCTACTGATAACGTTTCAGCTTGTAGCAATTACGTGTGGTATGGCGTAAAGTATGATACAACAGGGATTTATACGAAAGTCTTCCCTAATGCGGCGGGTTGCGACAGTACTATTTATCTGAACCTGACCATTAAATATCCAACTGTAAACAACCTGTATGTAAACCTCAATGCATCCGATTTACCGTATACCTGGCGAACAAAAACTTTTGACGTTACGGGTACACAGTCCTATATCCTGCTGAATAGTGTGGGATGTGACAGTACACTTTCAATGACGGTAAGAATATCGGATGTGTTACCAGATATTAGCTATGCTGTAAGTGATACCATTTTGTACTGGGATAAAAAAATTGAATCGCCTATTTCAATGAATAATTCCGGCACACCAATCCCCGTATTAAAATTGGGGGAACGAGATACCTTGGTTAATTTTTCAAACCGGATTAATTCTCCACTTGGAGCTGGTACTTACTTAGATCACACTGTAAAAGGCCCCGATGGAAATTACTACGCCACCGTGATTAACACCAATCAAATTTTTACTTTAAATAAATCAGGGATTTGGTCTGTTTTTGCAGGAAATGCAGCTGGCGGGTCAAATAATGGTCCCATAGCTACAGCAACATTTCAACAACCAAGAGGATTGGCTTTTGACGCTTTGGGAAATTTGTATGTGGGTAGCAACACCTTCTATGATAAAGTTAGAAAAATTACGCCTGACGGAATAGTAAGTACAGTAGATGCAGCTCCATATTTGTATGGTACAAATGCTTTGTCAGTTGATGCTGATAACCATTTAATTATTCAAAGTCAGCAAAAAATTACAAAATTAAACCTGTCCACTAATCAGTATGTGCAAATGAATATGGACTACAGTCCTTATTTCGGAACAGGAGAAAAAGACATGAAGACGGATTCAAAGGGGAATATTTATATACTTCCGAATTTGGGCAACGGTATTGTAAAAATTAAGCCTGGCGGCCAAATGTCAGTTATTGGTAAAGAATCATCAGTTTATCAAAAGTTTAAGCCGGGAAATGGACCGGATGCAGAAATGCCGGGCTGG
>JANYCA010000079.1 GCA_025360525.1 Chitinophagaceae bacterium
ATTATGCAAATCACTATTTTATTTTTCGGGCAACTAACCGATATTACCTGTCAGCAATCGATACTGTTGCAGGACGTTGCAGATACCGATGCTTTAACGTTACGATTGAATCAGCAATTTCCAGCTTTGGCAAATTCAAAATATGCATTTGCAATTGATAAAAAAGTAATCAACAGCAAC
The DNA here is from genome assembly GCA_025360525.1 of Chitinophagaceae bacterium. Classification (GTDB taxonomy): domain Bacteria; phylum Bacteroidota; class Bacteroidia; order Chitinophagales; family Chitinophagaceae; genus Ferruginibacter. The sequence goes on from JANYCA010000079.1 coordinate 181, forward strand.
ACCTTGCTAACCAATAATTGCAGTGTGGCTTTGCTACCCCCATTTTCAGGCGGATAAAAAATGACTACCAATTTTACATACGAAAGATACCAGCGCCAGATTATTTTAAAAGAATTGGGCATAGCCGGACAGCAGCAGTTAGCTGCTGCAAAAGTGCTGGTAATTGGTGCAGGAGGACTTGGTTGTGCGGCCCTGCAATACCTTGTTGCAGCAGGTATTGGCACCATTGGTATTGTAGATGATGATGTAGTTTCTCTAAGTAACCTGCATCGGCAGGTTCTTTACTCAGTGCAGGATATTGGTAAATGGAAATCGTTGACAGCACAAGAAAAACTGCAGCAGCTTAATCCCGAAATAAGTATCATCGCTTACAACGAAAGACTCACCACAGAAAATGCATTGTCTCTCTTTCACAGTTTTGATATCATCGTGGATGGTACAGATAATTTTGCATCCCGGTATTTGATAAATGATGCCTGTGCGCTGATGAACAAGCCAACGGTTTTTGGAGCTGTGTCACAATTTGAAGGGCAGCTTGCCATTTTCAATTATCAAAGTAAAGATGAAAGTACACCGGTAAATTACCGGGACCTATTTCCGGTACCACCCAAAGATAATGAAGTACTCAACTGTGCAGAAGCTGGCGTATTGGGCGTTTTGCCGGGTATCATCGGCACCATGATGGCCAATGAAACCATCAAGTTAATTACAGGCATTGGAAAACCACTCATCAATTCGCTGTTAACCTACAATGCATTAAATAACGAAGTTTTTGAAGTTGAATTATCTTCCAATCCTGTAACAGTTTTGTTGCTGCCAAAAGATGCCGAATCTTTTAAAGCGATGGATTACGTGTTTTTTTGTTCAGCATCCATTCAACCTTTTGAAATAGATGCTGATGGTTTTAATGATTTAATTGCTACAAAAAAAGTGGACATTATTGATGTGAGAGAATTGGGCGAATTGCCGCAGATCAGGGAATTTACTTATGTACAAATCCCCTTGTCAGTATTCGAAGAAAATATTCCGCTGATTGAAAATGAAACAGTCGTCTTATTTTGTCAATCCGGAAAAAGAAGCAGGCTGGCGGCACGATCTTTAATGGAAAGAACTGGGACAACAAAAAAAATTTACAGCCTACAGGGAGGTATTTTAAAATGGCTGAATAATTATCAAACCCGACAACAATGAAAGAACATAAACCAAAAAACATATTTATACAAAGCGCCATTACCAGTTCATTTATTGCAGATAGCATTCAAAAACATAGCAGCAATACTGCCATTGGTGGGCATAGCATTTTCCTGGGACAGGTACGTGCAGATATGATAGAAGAAAGAAAAGTAATAGCCATCGAATACACCGCTTTTGAGGAAATGGCGCTGGAAAAAATGCATGAAATCAGGGAATCCATTTTCGAAAAATACCCGCTTACCTGTATGCACGTGTACCATAGTTTAGGTAACGTTGCCACAGGTGAAATTTCTCTTTTTGTATTCACTTCATCTGCTCATCGCAAAGCCTGTATTGCTGCTTGTGAAGAAACGGTAGAGCGAATAAAAGCAGACCTCCCCATCTGGGGCAAAGAACTATTTGACAATGAAACCCATCAATGGAAAGAGAATAAATAATTTATGGTTAACATCACACATAAACAAAATAGCCTGCGACAGGCGATTGCCTCAGCCACCGTAACTGTCTCCAGCCAGGCCACCATTGATGCCATTCAAAAAAGGCTTGTACCTAAGGGAGATGTGTTTGAATTTTCAAGAGCGGCCGGTTTACTGGCAGTAAAAAAAACCAGTGATGTAATACCTGATTGTCATCCGTTGCCGGTAGAATATACCGCCATCACTTACCGGATTGAAGATTTAAATATTGTCATTAATGTAGAAGTGCATACGATTTACAAAACTGGTGTGGAAGTGGAAGCCATGCATGGCGCAGCTGTTACAGCACTCACGATGTATGATATGTTGAAGCCTATCGACAAAGGGATCGAAATTTCCAACATAAAATTAGAAAGTAAGACAGGTGGTAAAACAGATTTTAAAAATATCGATTCAGCAAATTTATTGTGTGCGGTAATTGTTTGTTCCGATAGTATTTCTGCAGGCAGCAACGAAGACAGTTCCGGAAAATTGATTGTTGAAAAATTACAGCAACATCATTTATCTGCCAATATATTTGAAATTATTCCGGATGATTTTGCTACCATACAGGCTAAGGCAATTGAATTAAGCGAAGCAGGTTTTCAGCTCGTACTCTTTACCGGTGGAACCGGACTTTCTCCCAAGGATGTAACGCCGGACGCCATCGCACCAATATTAGACCGGCAAATCTCCGGCATAATGGAAGCCGCCCGAAACTACGGCCAGCAAAGGACTCCCTATGCTATGCTATCAAGAGGCGTGGCGGGTTTTATTAAAAATACCTTAATCATTACTTTACCAGGCTCACCAAAAGGCGTGGCCGAAACAATGGACGCATTGTTCCCTTACGTGCTGCATGTTTTTAAAGTAGCGGAAGGCATGAGGCATTGAGGATGAGAAAAATTATCTTTTAAATTCTTAAGAAATCAATTTTTTATTTCGCTGCTTTTTATGCGAATACCGATACACTTTACTTGATTGTAGTATTCAGTTTTTTTTATTAGCAAGATGATAATACCAGGCTGTATAACCTAGGTTATCGTTAAGCCGGTTACTTCCACGCCTTTCTTAAAAACCTTAACCAGTTACCGTGCATTATATTTTCAATATCTATAGCTGAATATCCTCTTGCTGCAAACAAGGCAGGCAATTTTTGTAAATCAGCAATGCTGTCAACATCGTGCGGTGATTGTTCTTTCCCAAAAGCACCGTCTAAATCTGACCCTATACCAACATGCAAAGTATTGCCGGCCAACTGGCAGATATGATCAATGTGATCTATAATTTGTGTTAAGCCACAATTCATTTGTGTTGGATCTGACACCCCTCTTTGCCAGCCGGGGACTATCATCCAGGCATCAAAAGCAGCACCTATCACTGCATCTTTTTGTATCAGCGCACGAAGTTGCTCATCACTATATTGGCGGTTATGATTTACCAATGCCCGGCAGTTATTATGACTTGCCCAGATAGCGCCATCATATAATTCCATGGCATCCCAAAAAGCATCGTCACACAAATGGGTGGCATCTAAAATCATACCCAGTTGCTGCATTTCTTTTAATAGCGCCTTACCTTCTGGATTTAATTTACCAGCTGAATCGGTACCGTTTGCGTACCTGCCCGGGCCATAATGGGCGGGTCCAACAGCACACAATCCGTTATTGTAGGCGGTATGTAAATGATCTAGTGTTACCAATGAATCGGCGCCTTCAAGGCTTAGGATATAACCAATGGGCTTGGTGCTGCTTTCATCCTTATTATTCCACAAAAGCAAGTGCTGTTCAAGCGAAGTACTATCTTTTATCATCAGCATTTCACCCACCGCTTCCATGGCTTTATACCATGCCAATTGCCCCTGTGTTTGTGCCCATGCCTGCTCCGCAGAGTGCCATCCGGGTAAATTATTTCCGGGTGCTACATACCTTGCAATTTGCGTAGCTACTACCAGGCCGATATCTCCTTTTCTAAGTTCAGGAAACGAGACTGTGCCATTGCCCCGGTCGGGTTTATCTGTAAGATGGGCTTCACGCTGCCGGATAGCGTCGATAGGTTGCCGCAGGTCACGGTTCCATTCCATTGCATTCATACTAAGATCGAGGTGAGCATCTATTGTGAACATGTTTTACAAATTAAAAAGTAATTGACCGGTCTCTCGCTGCTACTTTCCAGGTGGTAGTAATTACCTGCTGTTGGGCAACCTGCAACTTTTCGTACAATGCAACCGTAGGACAAATGTGCCATGGTATGGCATAAAATACATCACCCACTTTTGCAGTATGTGGCTCCGCAGATTTTACTACCATATGTTCTTCACTCTGGCCAATGATAGTTAATCCTGTTGCATTTAAAAAATAAACCCGTGGCTGTGGATTTTCTGCTGCTACTGATTTATGGCCCAAATCGAGGCAAAAAGTACAGTCATCAATGATGCTGATGACCCTCGTTACGAGTACGGCGGCAACCACAAAATCTTGATCAGGAAAAAGGGTGGAATAACCCCAATCCCATAAAACAAACGTACCGGGACTGCATTCAACATCTTTCCTTTTAGCATGCACAGGAAAGGAAGGCGAACCTCCTACAACAAAAATTAATGGGGTTGATAAATAGCTTTTAATTTGATCTGCCACCAGCAATCCTTTTTCAAAAGCAGCATCGGCATTTTGTCGGCGAATCACTACATCCGTATCAGTGACATCACCATCATACACATGCAGACCTTTTAATTCCAAATTGCAATGTTGCAAAATAATTTTCGCCAAATCTGCTGCAGCAGCAGGTTGTATGCCTGTGCGGTTCATGCCTGCATTGATATCTATAAAAACACAGGCGGTTAAATCAGCAGTTGCAAACACTATGTTGATGGTTTCAGCGATGGTAGCATCATCTACCAAACAACTAAATTTTGTTGTCGGATATTGTTGTACTAATTGGAGCAGCCGTTTAATTTTTGGCCCTACGGGCTGATAGGCCAGCAACACATCGGGGGCATTTATCAGCGCCAGCATTTCTGCTTCTGCGATGGTAGCACATTTAAATTTAGTGATTCCAGCCTTTAACATCAGGCTGCACACTTCAGCAGTTTTATTGGTTTTTACGTGCGGCCTTAAACAGGAAATATCGTCTACCATTTGAATGGCCAATTGAATATTCTGCTTAATTCTTTCCTCATACAACAGCAGTGCCGGCGAATCAATGCTGTCAATATTTTTTATCTGGTACCAGTTCATCTTATAAAACTATTATTGAGACGGAAAAACAATCAGGAATGTAATTCAAACAATGCCTCTATTTCTACTGGAATATTACCGGGCAGTGAACCCATTCCCACAGCGCTTCTTACCCCAACCCCATTTTCGTTACCCCAAACATTCGCAAACAATTCACTGCATCCATTAATAACAAAGGGATGATTTTCAAATTCGGGTAAACAGCCTACCATGCCCAATACTTTGATAACTCTTTTTACTTTATCCAAAGAACCAAGTGTTGCTTTTAACGTTGCCAAAATTGCCAGACCAACTTGTTGAGCTGCCTGCTTTCCTTCTTCATCATCCATGTTAAAACCTAC
>JANYCA010000089.1 GCA_025360525.1 Chitinophagaceae bacterium
TAAAATCAAGGAACTCGCCACCAGAGTAAAATACTTTGAAGTTTATGCTGGCTCAAACAGCCTTGATTTCTTAACGGCTTACATTAAAAATTTTTAGCACTTTTTATTCAAGGCCACAATAGCCTTTATTTGCGAAGTAAATGCCTAATCCAATAATTTAATAAGAAGAGGCTGCCTGTTAAACAGGTCAACCTCTTTGCAGTAGTATTGTTTGTAAACGGCCTATTGTTTGGTAACTTGTTTAAATATTCTGCCTTCGGCAGTGTTAAATTGTACCAGATAATACCCTGCTGGTAGTGATGATAACTCTGATATTGCTACGTAGTTGCTGCCTTTGTGCAACTGTACAGTTTTTGAAACCAGTTCCTTGCCACTCATGCTTAATACTTTTACAACACTTGTTTCATTTTTTGTAACGTCAATATTAATATTTACGTAGCTACTGAAAGGGTTGGGGGAAACTGTAAACGCATTAGCACTTTTTTTAAGTTTTACTGAAGCTACTTTTGAGTAACTTTTTTACCGTCAAAATCTACTTGTTTTAATCGGTAGTAAACCATGTTGCCTGTTACCGCAGTTACATCGTCATTTATGGTATAATTCTTTTCCAGGCTTGTGTTGCCATTGCCTGCAACAGTGCTGATAGTGCTGAACATTTTGCCATCAAAACTTCTTTCAACATCATAGCGACTGCAGTTGATCTCCATGGTAGTAGTCCAATTAATTTTTACTAGATTGGCACTGGTAAGATTAGGTAAAAAAGTTTTTAAAGTAACTGGTAATGGACCGCCTTGTGGTTCTAATATCGCTGTACCATCGTCTGTCGATTTAATGCCTGCGTCGGAAAATCCGGTAATTCTTGCTACATTAATAATGGGTGCAATGCTTAAAGTTTGTCCGGAATTATTTACTGTTGCCGTGGTACGTTTTTTCTCTGATATCTCCAGTACTGTGCCGTTATTTTAACTATTTGAAAATCAATAATATATTTTCTTTTACTACTTTAATAAAATCTATTCGATAAATAGTTTTCCATAAAGCGGATAATTTAGTTTTGGTACACAGCCAATAATTTTTTAAGAAATACTCTTTTGTACCATCAATTAAAAATGAATTTTTGGTAATTACTTTTTTGAAGTAATACAAGCGGTTGATGTTAATAAAAAAAAGGCCGAAACAAATGAATGTTTAGGCCTTTAATGAAAATGATATTCTTGAAAAATTAATCCCTGTTCTCTCTCATCGGAATGCGCTTTCTTGCTTCAGTTCTTCCTTCCGGCCTGCCTTCGCTTCTTCCTTCTTCACCGCCGGCTCTTTTAAAACCACCGTCTGCCTCATTCATCCTCACCTGGCGGCCATTATATTTTTTGCCATCCAGGCTTTTAATCATTTTAGGTGCTGCTGCTTTATCAACTTCTATCCAGCTGTTCATATCCCTCATATCTATTTTGCCCAAAACTTCTTTGTTAAGATTGCTTTCATCTAAAATGAACTGCAAAAAACTGGATTTATAAAAACCATCTTTGGTACCAAGGTTAATGAAGAGCCTTGCGTAGCCATTGTCTCTTTGCCTGGAGCTGCGGCTGTTTTCAGCCCGATCGCTTCTGCCAATTGGCTCTCTTGCACCACTGCTGCTGCTTTCCCGCTGACTATAATTGCTGCGGCCAATTGCATTCAGATCATCAGCATTTTCGTAATATTTTAAAAAGTGACTAAACTCTAATGCTGCTACCCTTTGTAAAACTTCTTCTTTGCTTACATCTTTAAACTTTTCCATCAAATCGGCCATATAAGTTTCATAATCACCATGGGTTACATCGGCCTGCATCAGCTTATCCATAAAATGAAAAAACTGTTTGCGGCAAACATCTTTACCGCTTGGAGCATCCATTTTATGAAACTGTGCATTTACCATGCGTTCCAGTTGTTTAATCTTAAATGATTCCCTGGTATGAACGATAGAAATACAGATACCTGTTTTACCAGCCCTTGCTGTACGTCCGCTACGATGCGTATAAACTTCCATGTCGTCTGGTAATTCAAAATTGATAACATGTGTAATTCCATCTACGTCGATACCTCGTGCCGCAACATCAGTAGCGATCAAAAGTTGTAGTTTTTTCTGACGAAAACGGCCCATCACTTTATCCCGCTGCTGCTGGGTAAGATCACCGTGTAATGCTTCAATTTCATAACCTTCCTGCACCAGTCTTTCTGCAACATCCTGTGCATCAAGTTTGGTACGGGTAAAAATAATACCGTACATACCGGGATTAAAATCAATGTAACGTTTCAATGTTTCGTAACGGTGGTGGGCTGCTACTGTTATATATTGATGATCGATATTAACGTTTCCGCTGTTCTTTTTACCAACTGTAATCTCTTTTGGATTACTCATAAAGTTTTTAGAAATAGCCCTTACTGCAGGTGGCATGGTAGCGCTAAACAACCAAATACTTTCCCTGTTGATGGTATTCTTTAGAACAAAATCAATATCATCTCTAAAGCCCATATTCAGCATTTCGTCTGCTTCGTCTAACACAACGTATTTTACTTTTTGTAAGTCGATGGCTTTGCGTTCAATCAAATCGATTAACCTGCCTGGAGTAGCAATTACAATTTGCACACCTTTTTTGAGGTTGCGGATTTGCATGGTGATAGATGCGCCGCCATAAACCGCTTCTGTAAAAACACCTTTGGTGAATTTTGTAAAAGTGCCTAAATCGTTGGTGATTTGCAAACAAAGTTCTCTTGTAGGGCAAACAATTAATGCCTGCGGATGGCGCTCGGCCCTGCTGATTAAATTTAGCAAAGGCAAACCAAAAGCAGCTGTTTTACCAGTACCTGTTTGTGCAAGGCCTACAAAATCTGTAGTGCCAGAAAGTAAAATGGGGATGGCTTGTTGCTGTATCGGTGTAGGAATTTCAAATCCTAATGCGGTAACGGCTTGTACCAATTCTTCGTTTAAGCCTAAGGCTTCAAATGCATTCATGTAAATTTTTTTTTCGCTTACATGATATGCTAATTTGCCTGTTGCCTCACTACCCGATACCCTTAAAAACGTATAAGTAGATATTAACATCAACAGCCCCTAGGGCAACTCATGCAATACTCGTTAATAAATAATGGCCGCAAATGTAGGGGTTTTTTGTGGATAAATTTGGTTGGGTATCAGCTTCGATTTTTTCGGCGATACTATTTCGGCTACATTATCAGTCGCAGATTTTTATTTCTTGATTGTGTGGCAGCAATTATCTTAACATTAATTTACTGGTATGCAATGCAGTATTGAAAGCAATTTTCTCTTTTTAATAACGTTAGCTAAGGATATAGTTAAGTGCTTTAGTTATTACTGTAGAATAAAAGATGAGTTAACTAAAGTTCGATATAATTTTTTGAGTAATTAAACTATATAGTTTTTTTTAAGTCACAATCGCAATTTTGGAGGTATAAAATTTACTTATGCTAAAGTGTTTACTGGGAATATTTATTTTCTTTTTTATTTTTTGTAAAGTTGATGCGCAGGATACTGACGCAAAAAAAAATGCTGGTCTAGATACAGCTGCGATATTAAAAGAGTTGTCGGATTTACTACATTCAAATGCAACCCCCATTAGTTATGCAACTATTGATGTGGGCATCGGTAACAGGCTTTTTAGTGTGCGGAATAGAAGCTTAAATGCAAAGCAAACTACTACAGGTACGATGGTTTACACACCAACGCTTAGTTATTTTCATAAATCTGGTTTTGGCATTAATGCTTCTGCCAATTTTTTAAATGATATTGAAAAGGGTTTCGGTGTAAGCCAGGTGGCTCTTTCGCCAGGTTACAACTATTACGGCAATAAAGACTTCAGTGCAGGAATTGCATATACCCACTATTTTGTACAGGATTTTTATTCTACCTATGCCATACCAATACAAAATGATTTTTATGGTTATTTTAGCTACAAAAAATATTGGCTGGAAACAGGGCTTGCACTTGATTATGCAACTGGCATCTATAAACAACTGAAAAGAAAGGATACTATTATAAATAACATTCAACGGAATTTTTACGATAGTGCCAATTTTAATATTAATTCTTTTTCAATGATTTTTTCTGTTGGCCATAATTTTGAATGGACCAATTTATTGAATGACTATGATGGCCTTAACTTTACTCCCACGCTGATGGTAAATTTTGGATCTACAAAAACCAATATTTCTCACAATACAAATGCCACCCGCCTTTTTAATTTTTTAAACAAAAAAGGTAGATTGCCCAAGATGAAAACCAGTGCCTTTGCGGCGGAATCAATTGGACTTAATTTAAATCTTGATTACAGTATTGGTAAATTTTCTTTTCAACCACAATTATATCTCGATTATTATCTGCCACAATCTGATGCAAATAAGGTGAGTACTTTATTTACTTTTATAACGGCCTATTCTTTTTAAAATATTCAGTTAACAAAACATTATTAATTGCAATTTGCTATTGGTATGTAAATTGAATTGTAATTCGTAACCAAATTTTATTGTATGAAATCTATCGTATTATCCCTCGCAATTTTTGTGTCTTTTATTTCTTATTCCCACGCACAAGGATTTAGTGTTGGTGTTAAGGCTGGCGCCAATGTAAACAAACTTACTGGAAAATCTTTTAGTGAGCAGTTTAGCTATGGCTACCATGCCGGCGCTTTTGCACAAATTAAACTAGGCAAACGGTTCGAACTGCAACCCGAGGTTGTTTTTAACCAGGTTAATTTAGATACCTCCAGCCAGTTTAGCCAATTGTACAAAATAAATTCCGGAACAGTTTCAAACCTTAAGTTAAGCTATCTAAGCATTCCGCTTATTTTAAATTATAAGCTTTCCAAGAGTTTTTCTATTCAGGCCGGACCGCAGTATGGCATATTGCTGGATCAACATAAAGATTTATTGCAAAACGGCAGGAACGCTTTTAAAGAGGGAGATTTTAGTGTGCTTGCAGGAATGCAAATTAAATTTGCCAGCTTCAGGTTATACGGCCGTTATGTGGTTGGGTTAAATAATATTAATGATATCGATAACAAAGACCAATGGAAAAATCAAAGTATACAGCTTGGTGTAGGCTTTGCAATATTGTAATAGAAGTATGTCCTTATTATTCTGGCAGTTACTACTACACAATCATCCTGCTTGCTGGGTATTTGTCTTTTGTAAACTGCTCAGTTTGTTTAAATCTTTTTACTATAAAACAGCAGCCCCTTTTTTAAAAAAGGGGCTGCTCGTTTTATATCCTCATACAATAAAAATCTTTTACTTTTAAAGCTGTTAAGTAAATTGTGCATGTTTTAGTAATCAATTCTTAATAAGCAAGCATGCGGCCGATGTCAATTGTTATCATAGCAAAAAACGAAGAACTCGTTTTAGGCCGTACCTTAAAAAGCCTACGCAATATTTCAGATGACATTGTAGTAGCAGATACTGGTAGCACAGATGGTACCATCAATACTGCACGGAAAAATGGTGCAAGGGCTGAAACACTTATTTGGCAAGGGTTTGGCCCTACTAAAAATGCAGCCCTACAACTGGCGAAATACGATTGGGTGCTTTTTTTAGATGCTGATGAGGCGATAGATGCAACACTATTTTCATTCCTCGAAAATGTTTCGCTTGACGATGAGCACATACTTTATAAAATAAAGTTCAAAAACTATTTTGGTAAACAATTAATTCGCTATGGTGAATGGGGTACAGAATCTAAAATTAAATTTTTTAATAAAAAAATTGCCTGTTGGGATAATACAAATGTGCATGAAAAAGTAATAGCGCCACCCGGCACAAATATCAAGACTGCTGAAGGATTTATATTGCACGAATTAATTGATAACATTACCGGTTATATACAGAAGATAAGCAGCTATGCAGATCTTGTTGCAAAAAAATATTTTCAGCAGGGTAAAAAAGCCTCCTGGTTTAAATTATACATCTATCCTTTTTACCAGTTTTTCTTTTTTTATATAATAAAGCTTGGGCTGTTAGATGGCCGCATTGGATTCATTACAAGCTATGTCTCGGCTTATTATTCCTTTTTAAAATACCATCGGCTAAAAGAATTGAGTTTATAGTTGAAAGTATAACCTGTTGCTTTGGTAATTGTAAAGTTCATATATAATATAGATATTTGCTGCCCATGAAGGTATCGGGTTTTACATTTATAAAAGATGCAATACAATTTGGTTATCCAATAACAGAAGCTATACGCTCTGTGTTACCATTATGCGACGAATTTATTGTAGCCGTAGGTAATTCAACGGATGGTACCAGGGCTTTAATTGAAAACATAAATGATGCCCGTATAAAAATCATCGACACACAATGGGATCCTCAACTTAACACGGGTGGCAAAGTGCTGGCTGCTGAAACTGATAAGGCCTTTAAAGCAATTGCTGCAGACACAGATTGGGCATTTTACATACAAGGCGACGAAGTACTGCATGAACAGTATTTGGATATAGTACAACAAGCCATGCAACAGTATCTGAATAATGAAGAAATTGACGGCCTGCTTTTTAAGTATAAGCACTTTTGGGGTTCATTTGATTTTGTTGGAGGTTCTTCAAGGTGGTATAGAAACGAGATAAGGGTAATAAGGAATAATAAAAAAATTTATTCTTACAGGGACGCACAGGGGTTTAGAAAAGACAATAACCAGAAACTTTCTGTAACGGCAATTGATGCCTATATCTATCATTACGGGTGGGTGAGAGAACCAAAAGCGATGCAGAACAAAGCAGCGGGCGTAGGTAAATACTGGAGTGAGGAAGGATATGATGAGAATAAAATAAAGTTTGATGTAAATGATTTTGACTACGGGCAAATTGATGTGTTGAAAAAATTTACCGGCACACATCCGTTAGTAATGCAAAAAAGAATAGAGGAAGCTAACTGGAAATTTGATTTCGATATAAGCAAGAATAAGCCAAAACCAAAAGATGTATTGAAGGATTTGATTGAAAAAATTACCGGAAACCGACCTTTTGACTATAAAAATTATCACATTATTTAATCGTATAAATAAGTACAATGTTATTAAAAGAACTAATACTAGAAGCATGGAGCAACAGAGATTTGCTAAAAGAAGCTACCTATGCTGATGCAGTAAGATTTGTAATTGAAGAAGTAGACAAAGGACGGCTTCGCACTGCCGAACCTACAGCTGATGGTTGGCAGGTAAACGAGTGGGTAAAGCAGGCCATCCTGATGTACTTTGGCATACAGCAAATGGAAACCCACACACTACCTCCTTTTGAATTCTACGATAAAATGAAATTGAAAAGCGGCTATGCTGCATTGGGAGTTAGAGCGGTGCCACATGCAGTTGCAAGGTATGGTGCTTATCTTGCAAAAAATGTGGTGTTAATGCCATCGTATGTAAACATTGGAGCTTATGTAGATGAGGGCACCATGGTAGATACCTGGGCAACTGTTGGCAGTTGCGCTCAAATAGGAAAAGGCGTACACCTGAGTGGTGGCGTGGGTATTGGCGGTGTATTGGAGCCTTTGCAAGCAGCGCCGGTAATAATTGAAGATGGGGCTTTTATTGGCAGTCGTTGCATAGTGGTAGAAGGTGTACGGGTAGAAAAGGAGGCAGTGTTGGGGGCAAATGTTGTACTTACCCAATCAACTAAAATTATTGATGTTAGTGGTGACGAACCTATCGAATACAAAGGTATTGTGCCCGCCAGAAGTGTAGTAATTCCTGGCAGTTACCTCAAAAAATTTCCTGCCGGAGAATACAATGTAAGTTGTGCATTAATTATTGGTAAGCGCAAGCCATCTACTGATTTAAAAACAAGTTTGAATGATGCGCTAAGAGATTTTAACGTGTCCATCTAAATAAAATAATCATTTATTTTTTGGTTGATGTTTTATCAATTAAAAGCAGCGGCTTCGTGTTGGCCAATTATATATGGAGTTACCATCAAAAAGAAATACCGTTTCCTTAGCTGGTTTTATCCTTGCTATTTTGGGTGCTGTTTTATTTTCTACCAAAGCCATTATTGTAAAAACTGCATTTCGGGATGTACATACAGATGCACTATCCCTGCTGGCCATGCGTATGATATGTTCATTGCCTTTTTACATGGCAGCTGCATTTTTCGCAAGTAATAAAAAAGATAATGTTGCGTTGACAAATAGGCAATGGCTTTCAGTTGCAATTTTGGGAATGTTTGGCTACTATATAAGTAGCTTGCTGGATTTTGTTGGTTTACAATATATCAGTGCCGGACTCGAGCGATTGATTTTGTTTTTGTATCCCAGTTTTGTTCTGCTGATTAATGCGGCAGTTTTTAAGGAAAAAATTAGTGGTATCCAAAAGCTTGCGTTGTTGCTAACCTATGCTGGTGTTGCGTTGGCTTATTATGGTGAGCTGCACATAGATACCAGTAACCCCCATTTTTTTATTGGTAGTATATTAATTTTTACATGCGCTATTACCTATGCGCTGTACATCGTTGGCAGTGGTAAAATGATTCCGGTGGTAGGGGCTACAAAGTTTACAGCATACACTATGCTGGCAGCAACCATGGGTGTTTTGCTCCACTTTTTATTAAAAGGGAATTACCAGGAAGTATCAGTGAACAGCAGTTTTTGGCACTATGGACTTTTACTCGCTATCGTCGCAACTGTTATACCTAGTTTTTTTATTTCGAATGCGCTTAAAAAAATAGGGTCTAATAATCTGGCCATTATTTCCGGAATTGGACCGGTAAGCACTATCATACAGGCACATTTTTTTTTAGGTGAGAAGATTTTTGCAGAACAAATAGCCGGCACCCTATTGGTAGTTGCCGGTGTTTTATTAACCGGGTGGAAAAGCAGGGATGTTGCTTTATAAATTTAATTACCGAAAGGAGTAGTTTTTTTTTTGATTTCTCTATATTTGCAATCCTCACCTGCCCAGGTGGCGAAATTGGTAGACGCACTGCCTTCAGGTGGCAGCATTCGCAAGGATGTGATGGTTCGAGTCCATTCCTGGGCACTTAATAAAAAGAGGGTGACTCATAACGCTGAGTCACCCTCTTTTTATTTTTTACGGATACTACTTTTGAATTAATTTATTGCCTTACAAAGTATCCATTGCTGAAATTTTAAGCTGCATCATTATTTCCCTTTTACAACATTGACTATTGCCTTTTGCTTACCTTGAAAAGCTCCTAAAATATATGTCCCGGCCTTCAGGTCTTTTCCAAATCTAAATATACTGTTAGGTGCTATAATACTTTGCAATACTTTTCGTCCCAACATATCTGTTACAATAACCTCCACTTCCCTTTTGTCGTCACTTACTGCAATTACCGAAAACTGTTCCGTTGAAGGATTGGGGTATGCTTTTATACTAAGTTTTGTTGGCAAAACATAAAACTTCGGTTCAGCTAAACTTGCTTTTGTAAAACAGGCAGGTGCAGTAAGAATTATGTTATTAAGCGTGCCAATACAATTTTTGACATCTTTTACATAAGCGGTATAGTTTCCAACGGGCAAATTGGGGAATTCATTACTGGAGAAATAAATTAAATTATCCAGACTGTAAGTATATGGTGCAGTACCACCTGAACTGTTAATGGTTATTTTACCGTTATTCAGGCAAACTGTAGGATTAGTTATACCTACACTAGTAATTACAAGCGGTGATGCTTTGGTAACTACATCAGCTAGTGCGGAAACACAACCTCTTGCGTCTTTTACAAACCCTGTATAGCTTCCTGCTGCCAAATTTAAGAATGTATTACTAGAGAAATAATTGACATTATTCAGGCTGTATTGCAAAGGAGGCGTACCACCTGTCGCATTGATTGCTATAGAACCATCCGCATTACAGGCAGAAGCAGCCGTTTTGCTTAAGCTTGAAATTACAAGTGGTGACGTTTTGGTAATTACATCCGAAATTGAAGCAATACAACCATTTACATCTTTCACAAATGCCACATAACTACGAGCCACAAGGTTAGTAAATATATTGCTGGAGGTATAATTTACATTATCCAGGCTGTACAAGAAAGGTGCAGTACCACCGGTTCGATTGATTGTTATTGTACCATCAGAATTACATGCGGAAGCCGTGGTTTTAGTTAAACTTGTAATCACCAAAGTAGACCCATTAGCAAGTATATCCACCCGTGTAGCTGTACAACCACTTGCATCTTTTACATAGGCTGTGTAGCTTCCTCCTGCCAGATTGGTGAATATATTGGAAGAGAAATAATTAACATTATTCAGACTGTATAAGAAAGGTGGAGTACCACCAGTTCGATTGATGGTAATAGAACCATTGGCATTGCAGCCGGATGCAGCAACTTTAGTTAAACTGGTTATTACAAGCGACGAGGGTGCATTAATTGTAGCGGGGAGTGATGCAATGCAACCTTTGATATCTTTTACATAGGTTATGTAGGTACCACTTGCAAGATTGGAGAATACATTGCTGGTGAAATAATTGATGTTATTGATACTGTACGTGAAAGGTGTAGTACCACCTGATTTATTGATAGTAAGACTTCCATTACTGTTACCGCATGCAGAGGGCGCCACTCTCGTTACACTTGAAATTACAAGGGGTGAATACTGGTTAAGTACTTCGGAACGAACAGTAATACAACCCCTTGCATCTTTTACATAGGTAGTATAAGAACCTGCTGCCAGATTCAGAAATTTATTGCTGGAAAAATAAACAATATTATTCAGGCTATATTGATAGGGTGGAGTGCCACCTGTTGCGTCTAAAGTTAATGTGCCATCTGCACTGCAGCCTGAAGGAGTTATTTTGAATAAATTTACAATAACAAGAGTTGACGTCTTTATAATAACATCAGAAACAGTAGCAATACAACCATTTGCATCTTTTACATAAGCCGTAAAGTTTCCTGCAGCCAGGTTGGTGAAAATATTGCCAGAGAAGTAATTAATATTATTTAGACTGTATGAAAAAGGTGCAGTACCACCACTTCGATTGATGGTGATGCTGCCATCATCCTTACATGTAGAAGCAGCAACTTTACTAACACTTGTAATTACAAGCGATGAAGTCGTATTGAGTGTAGTAACAGCGCTTGAAGCAGTAGTACAACCTCTTGCATCCTTTACATAAGCTGTATAGTTTCCTGCCGCCAGATTGCTGAATATATTGGTGGAGAAATAGTTCACATTATTAAGGCTGTATTGTAAAGGAGTGGTTCCACCTGAAGCGCTGATTGTTATAGTTCCATTTGCATTGCATGCAGTCGGATCCGTTTTGCTCACACCTGTTATTACAAGCGGTGAAGTTGCATTGAGGGTTGTAGTGGTTGAAGAAGTACAACCATTCGCATCTTTTACATACACCGTATAGTTTCCGGCTGGCAAATTGGAGAATGTATTAACGGAAGAGTAATTTACATTATCCCGGCTGTATTGTAAAGGTGCTGTTCCACCTGTACTGTTGATGGTTATTGAACCATTTACAGCGCAGGCTGACGGATCAATTTTACTTACACCTGTAATAACAAGCGGTGAAGTTGCAGTGAGCACAACGGCGGCTGAAGCAGTGCAGCCATTTGCATCTTTTATATACACCGTATAGTTTCCGGCAGCTAAATTAAAGAATGCATTTCCGGTGGAATAAGTGATATTATCCCGGCTGTATTGTAAAAGAGCAGTACCACCTGAAGCGCTGATGGTTATAGATCCATTTGCGATGCATGCAGTTGGATCCGTTTTGCTCACACCGGTAATTGCAGGTGGCGAAGTTGGGTTTAGCGTTGCAGGGGCTGATGTAGTGCAACCATTTGCATCTTTTACATACACCGTATAGTTTCCGGCAGCTAAATTAGAGAATACATTTCCGGAGGAATAATTTACATCGTCTAGGCTGTATTGTAAAGGAGCAGTACCACCTGAAGCACTGGTGGTTAATGAACCATTAGCAACGCAGGCTGATGGATCCGTTTTGCTCACACCGGTAATTGCAGGTGGCGAAGTTGGGTTTAGCGTTGCAGGGGCTGATATAGTGCAACCATTTGCATCTTTTACATACACCGTATAGTTTCCGGCAGCTAAATTAGAGAATATATTTCCAGAAGAATAAGTGATATTATCCCGACTGTAATGTAACGGAGCAGAACCACCTGAAACGCTGATGGTTAATGAACCATTAGCAACGCAGGCTGATGGATCCACTTTGCTCACGTCTGTAATTACAAGAGGTGACATAGCATTGAGTGTTGCAGGGCTTGATGTAGTACAACCACTTGCATCTTTTACATACGCTGTATAGTTTCCAGCTGCCAAATTAGAGAATGCATTTCCGGATGAATAAGTAACATTATCCAGGCTGTATTGTAAAGGAGGCGTTCCACCTGAAGCGCCGATTGTTAAATCTCCATTCGCATTGCAGGCAGTTGGGTCTGTTTTGCTTATACCCGTAATAGCAAGTGTAGGTGATGCGGTGAGTGTTTCAGCGATTGAAGCAATGCAACCTTTCGCATCTTTTGTATAAGCTATATAGTTTCCACCTGCCAAATTGATGAATACATTGCTGGAGAAATAATTTACATTATCCAGACTGTATTGATATAGCGGAGTGCCACCTGAAGCGCTGATAGTTAAATCTCCATTCGCAATGCAGGCAGACGGATCCGTTTTGGATATAACTATAACAACAAGTGCTGGAGCTGCAGTAAGTGAGGTAGTGGTTGAAGTAGCACAACCATTCACATCTTTTGTATAAGCAGTATATGAACCAGCTGCTAAATTGCTGAATGTATTGGTGGAGAAATAATTTATATCATCGAGGCTGTATTGTAAAGGAGGCGTACCACCTGAGCTATTGATGGTTATAGCACCATCTGCATTGCAGGCAGACGGATCAGTATTTGATAGACCCGTAATTACAACTGGCGAAGTTGGATTTAGTGTTGCTGAGGTTGAGGTAGTACAACCATTTACATCTTTTACATAGGCCGTATAGTTTCCTGCAGGCAAATTGGAGAACAGGTTAGTGACGGAATAATTTACATCATCCAGGCTGTATTGTAAAGGAGCGGTTCCACCAGAAGCGCTGATGGTTATTGAACCATTTACAGAGCAGGCAGCCGGATCAATTTTACTTACACCTGTAATTGTAAGCGCTGGAGTTGCATTGAGTGTTGTAGTGGTTGAAGTAGTACAACCACTTGCATCTTTTACATACGCAGTATAGTTTCCAGCTGCTAAATTGGAGAAAGCATTTCCGGTGGAATAATTTGCATTATTTAGGCTATATTCTAGTGGGGGTGTACCACCTGAGCTGTTGATGGCAATTGAACCATTAGCAATACAGGCTGATGGATCGGTGTTAGATAAACCTGTAATTACAAGCGTTGAAGTATTTGTAAGAACATCAGAAATTGTGGCAATGCACCCGCTTGCATCTTTTGTATAGGCGGTATACGTTCCACCTGCCAGATTATTAAATTCATTGCTGGAGGAATAATCCACACCATTCAAGCTGTATTGGTATGGAGGCGTACCACCAGCACTATTAATAATTATTTTTCCATCAGAAAGGTTACAGGTAGACGGATCCGTTTTAGATAAACCAGTAATTATAAGTGCTGGAGCGGCAGTGAGTGTTGCAAGGGTTGAAGTAGTACAACCATTTGCATCTTTTACATACACCGTATAGTTTCCGGCTGCCAAATTGGAGAATGCATTTCCGGTGGAATAAGTGATATTATCCCGGCTGTATTGTAACGGAGCAGTACCACCTGAAGCACTGATGGTTAATGAACCATTAGCAACACAGGCTGATGGATCCACTTTGTTCACACCGGTAATTGCAGGTGGCGAAGTTGGATTTAGCGTCGCAGGGGCTGACGTAGTGCAACCATTTGCATCTTTTACATACACCGTGTAGTTTCCGGCTGCTAAATTGGAGAACGCATTTCCGGTGGAATAAGTAATATTATCCCGGCTGTATTGTAAAGGAGGGGTACCACCTGTAGCGCTGATGGTTATAGATCCATTTGCGTTGCAGGCTGATGGCTCCGTTTTGGGTACACCTGTAATTACAAGTGCCGCAGCGGCAGTAAGTGTAACAGCAGTTGAAACGATACAACCATTTGCATCTTTAGCATAAACCGTGTAGTTTCCGGCAGGTAAATTAGAGAATGCATTTCCGGTAGAATAAGTGATATTATTCAGGCTGTATTGTAAAGGAGTGGTACCACCTGAAGCACTGATGGTAATGGACCCATTCGAATTGCAGGCGGAAGGATCCGTTTTGCTCACGCCTGTAATTACAAACGCCGGAGTTGCATTGAGTGTTGTAGCGGTTGAAGTAGTACAACCATTTGCATCTTTTACATACACCGTATAGTTTTCAGCAGCTAGGTTGGAGAATGCATTTCCGGTGGAATAAGTGACATTATCAAGGCTATACTGCAAAGGATTGGTACCACCTGAAGCGCTAATAGTTATAGACCCATTTGCATTGCAGGCCGAAGGATCCGATTTTGCAACGCCTGTAATTACAAGCGGTGATGTTGCAGTGAGTGTAACAGCGGTTGAAGCGATACAACCATTTGCATCTTTAGTATAAACCGTGTAGTTTGCGGCTGCCAAATTGGAGAAAGTATTACCCGAGGAATAAATGATATTATCCCTGCTGTATTGTAAAGGAGCCGTACCACCTGAAGCGCTGATGGTTATGGAGCCATTTGCATTGCATGCAGTGGGATCCGTTTTGCTCACACCTGTAATTACAAGCGTTGGAGCCTTGGCAAGACCATCGGATAGTGTGTAAATGCAACCTTTTGCATCCTTTACAAATCCTGTATAGTTTCCGGCTGCCAGGTTGGAGAATTGATTACTGGAGAAATAATTTACATTATTCAGGCTGTATTGTAAAGGCAATGTACCGCCCGTGCTATTTATAGTTATAGCACCATTCGTATTGCAGGCAGAAGCATCCGTTTTGCTTAAGCTTGAAATTACTAACGGTGGATTCTTGGTAATTACATCAGAAAATGTAGCGATGCAACCATTTACATCTTTTACATAAGCCACATAAACACGAGCAGTAAGGTTGGTGAATATATTGCTGGAGGTATAATTGACATTATCCAGACTGTATAAAAAAGGTGCAATACCGCCAGTTCGATTGATGGTTATTGTACCATCCGAATTACATGCTGAAGCAGCGGTTTTGGTTAACCCTGTAATTACCAGCGTTGATCCACGAGCAAGTATATCCGACAGCGCAGCGGTGCAACCATTTGCATCTTTTACATAAGCCGTATAGGCTCCTCCAGCCAGGTTGGTGAATGTATTGGTAGAGAAATAATTTACATTATTCAGACTGTATTGATAAGGGGCAGCACCGCCGGTTACATTGATGGCAATAGAACCATCCGCAGTGCAGCCAGACGCTGCAGTTTTGGTTAAACTGGTAATTACCAGCGACGACGCCGCATTAATTGTAGCGGGAAGTGAAGTAATGCAACCTTTGGAGTCTTTTACATAGGTTATATAGGTACCGCTGGAAAGATTACTAAATAATTTGCTGGTAAAATAATCTATATTATTAATGCTGTAAGTGTAAGTGCCAGTTCCACCCGCCGGATTTATATTTAAACTTCCGTTATTGTTATTGCACGCAGTGGGTGCAGTTCTTGTTACACTTGTAATTGTAAGCGGTGAAAGCTGGAGGAGTACCTCAGACCGAACAGTACTACAACCCCTTGCATCTTTTTACATAGGCCGTATAGGAACCTGCAGCCAGGTTGGAAAATATATTGCTGGAAAAATAATCAACATTATTCAGACTATATTGGTAGGGTGTAGTGCCACCTGTTACACTTATGGTTAATACACCATCTAAACTGTTGCAACTTGAGGGAGTGGATCTGAATAAATTTGCAAAAATTAATGGTGAGGCCTTCGTAAGTACATCAGAAAATGCTGTAGTAACGCAGCCATTTGCATCTTTTACATAAGCTGTATAGTTTCCTGCAGCCAGGTTGTTGAAAGTGTTGCTGGAGAAATAATTTACATTATTCAGGCTGTATTGTAAAGGAGGTGTACCACCGGTACTATTGATGGTTATAATGCCATCATCCTTACATGCTGAAGCACCTGTTTTTGTTAAACTCGTTACTGTAAAGCCGGGCGTAAGTAAACTTGAAGCTTGCGAGGCAGTGCATCCCTTTACGTCTTGTATATAGGCAGTATAAGAACCTATTGCCAGATTGGTGAAGGTATTGCTGGTGAAATAATCGACATTATTCAGGCTATATTTATAAGGTGAAGTTCCACCTGCACCATTGATAACTATTATTCCATCATTGCTGCAAGCAGAAGGAGGTGTTCTGTTAACACCTGTTACCGACATAAAATTAGGTGTAACAGTTAAAACAATTTTATTGCTTTCGATTGAAGTACTATTCTCAGTGAGTATACAATAAACAGTGTCCTTATTTTGAAAACTTGCGTCAATGTAAGTGTTCGTATTATTTCCAACATTTACGCCATTCTTTTTCCATTGAAATACCGGTGTAAGTATCACTTTGTTTGGTGTGGAAGTAAAAATTACTTTACTGTCTGCGCAAATACTTCCGGGTCTGTCGGATGAAATTGAAATTTTGGTGGCGGGTGGGTCCTTAAATAAGGGAATACCACTGAGGGTAATATTGTCAAAGCGGTTATTTCCGGTGGTACCAGCAGCATTAGTGCCAAAAAATTCTATTTTTATTTTAAATAAAGTATTGTTATCCGAACTGATATCGGATGTAAAATCAAAAGTTTGTAATCCAAAAGTCGATTCCGGAGTTACAACGGCAATGTTATCCGCTTTAAGTATCCATGTAGTTCCATCGGTAGAATAATATACCCGTTGAGATTGAGCACCATTGGAGGTTCTGGTAGTGGCATACTTAAGTACAATATTTTTATACCCGGTAGTTGGAGCATTAATTATCAGCGTCCGTGCAGCAGAAGGGTTTCGGACCCTTAAAGCACTGCCGGAAGTATAATTAAATTGTAAATTTAGGCTACTGCCTTCGTTTGAATTGGTAGTAACATCCATATAACCGGTTCCTGTTCCGTCATAAGTAATAAAGGCATTACCCGATAATGATGTGTCAGCCGTTACCGTTGTCAATCTTGTAGGTGGAAGGGGCTGTTTATTAAAATGCCAGTACTGAAATACCTTACTTACCGGTATGTCTGTACTCTCAAAAATTGCTTTAAAATATTTGACTGTGGAAAGAAGGGTAATTAAAGTATCACGGGTGCTGGCGCTATCACCTTCCCATCGTAAAAATCTAAATCCCTGCTTTGGTTTTGCAATTAAAGTAACGGGTACTTCAGGGTAGTATAAACCTTTCCATGGATAGGCTTGTGCAGGTACACCTGGCAAAGCTGGTGTAATATCAATACTGTTAACGGTTATAAAACCCTGGGCAGAATCAGATACGTCAATTGTTAGCTGCTGTTCAGCGCTTAAAGAAAACTGTTCTCTTAAATGTTGTCTTGCAAATGCGGGACGTTCATCGGCAAAAGTAATCATCCTGTTTACTGTGTCATTCCAGGCAGTTGCATTAGGTAGTCTCCAGCGATCTTGATGTTCTGCAATATGAGGGGCAACCATATCACGATAATAATTAATTCCCGAAGTGATATTTCCCGGCAAAAAAGTAGTGTTGATTAAATCTGAATAACGGTTTATAAACTGGTTACGGAATTCTGTATTACCAAGGAGTTTACTAATAAAAATAGTTGCCCATGTGGGAGTAGGAGGAACAACAATTTTGGTTCCTATAGCCAAAGCGAGTGTATTATATGGTGCCCCAAATGAGGCACTCCATGGTGTACCCATTCCTCGGTCTAAATCATTTAATACCCAACGCCACCGCCCGTCTTGCTCTTTTGGTACTGCTGCGGGGTTGTAAGCAGTTTTTTTACGATAAAATAAAACATTATTAGCTGGCCAGTCATTATTGCCAAAATATACTTCGGCAATCTGGTAATCCATAAAATTATCAACATCCATCCGGGTTTTTATATACTGGTAATTGGCATTATTCGCCAAATCGTTGTTAGCTAAGTAATTTCGTAGGTTACTAATGTCGATATTATCGCCATCTTTAACAGTTGCATTTTTCTCTATAAAGTCTAATTCCAGTTCACCAATCCCGTATTTTTGAGTGAAAAAATTATCATCATATCTTTCCCTGAAATTTAGCAACCCCCAAAATTCACCATTTACAAATGTGATAGCGGGTTGTCCATGCTGGATATCAAATCTTAAATGTTTTACACAATTTTGTATAGCCATATCCCTGATATGTGTTGAGGTCATATCCTGTCCTGAACTTCTTAATAATAGTCTTTCGTAATTCTTATAAGGAAGATCAGGAAATATAGGATAATTCAAATCCGAAGCGCCATAGCTGCTCCGGAAGATAACCCTGAATGTTTTTTGAGGTTTAGCCAGACTATAATTACCATTCATCGTCCAACCAACATTGCTTTGTAGTTGACGAGCTGTATTATTTGCTTTAAACAACTCAAAACTCATGGGGAATTCTATATCTCTTGCCCAGTTGGTAGGCTCACCCCCAAATGCATTTAAGGTGGGATTTGCCGCCCTCCATTGTTCAAAATCGGTGCCGGCATTGTGGATACCATTATCCCAGCTAAATAATTGATCTTCGGACATAGATAATGATACTACCGGCAACGTATATTTATTTTTTCCATCCGGAGTAATAAAATAAGATGCTGTTGCTATATCACTGGAAATATAGCCTGCCTTTGTTACAACTGCTCGTACAATCGTTCCTTTGTTTATTACCGTTCGAGGGATATAATTATAAGTGAGTCCATATGTGGTAGATTTAATAGAAATCCTATTGGGGTTTATAGATGCATCAGCAATTGGTATAGGGTTTACATAAGAATTTGTTCGAAAAGAATCATACAAAAAAGGACCTGGAACATTTCCCGGGAATTGCGGATATACATTTTTATAGCGGTAAGTAGTTCCTTTTTTATTTGCCGAATCCGGGTTAGAACCGTCTATTGTATAATTAATATCAACGCCAGGATCTGTAGAAGAGATATTTAGTGTAAACGGGTTTTGATAAAAACCTGCAACTGCTGAAAAAACCGGCGGATTTAAAATACCTAAATAGCCCGTGGAAGTATTATTGCTGGCACTTGGAGTGGGGATTGCGAAAAAACTAAAATCAGGCGAGCCATCTGTAGTCCTTCCATAAGATATATCGGCTTTTTGTTGGCCAAAGGATATAGAATTTACAAGGGTTAAGCCATCAGGCAAATAAAGAGAAACGTCTTCTCCCGAAGCAGAGAATTTGAATGGGAGATGAGTTCTGCCTCGGGTGGTATCACCACTTCCCCAAAGTATCAGGTATCCGTTTGCTGGTATCTGCACATTTCCCCATAAACGAAATTTGAGGGGATTGGCAATATCATCTGATACATAATACCCGTCTAATATAACGGGGCTGCTGTTTGAGTTATATAGCTCAACCCAGTCAGAAAAATCACCGGTATTGTCGGCAATATTATTTTGGTTGGAAGCCATTACTTCGTTGATAAAAATGCCTTGCTGTGCGATAGACGGAGCGGCAAAGAATACCAGGAAAATAAGCGAGAGTAGAAATCTGTTTCTCATTGCAGGTTAGTTTTGAAATTTGGGACTTATTGTGATTTATTGCAAACGGTAAAAAACGATTAAAAACGGGTCTTTACAGTATTGATAAATACTTGTTAGATCAATATGTGTTTGTTAATTAAAAAAAATCCTAGTAATTCGCAGCATTTTTTTAATAAACACCCTGGACTCTAAAATTTATAATAACAAATACAATACTTACACTTATCATGGAAAATAGTGAACTAAAATGGAAAGAATATGGAATCTTAGGAGATTTTTGACGGAATTTGGATTCAGGTTATTAAGATACTATTAAGTTATTATTGAGTAATAGTACCAACTTATTTTCATATTACAAAATTGAATTTGAACGCTTTTTAAATAGATAGGTATTTTTTACTAACTTATAATTATAGTTCGTTTTACACAATTTAGCTTTTTAAAAAAAGAGATATTTGCCGTTTTAATAATTAAAGTGACAGGAATAATTTTGTTTTGTAACCAGTTAATTATCAACCTTTATTGAGGAGTAGCAATATTAAATACAGAAATTATTATTGGCTAAATGTATATTGTTCAGCAAGCCAGCAAATAATTACTGCGTTACTATTTTTTCCGCTAGATTTTAAATTCCTATTTAGCAAACAAAATATTTTCATAATAAGGATTGTATTTATCATCCGTTACATTGCATCAACAACCTAATTTTATTTTAAAAGAAAGATTCAATAGTGAACAAAGAGCGACAAGCAATTCAAGCAATTAAGGAGCAGGGCGTTCTCCCTTTATTTTATCATGACGAAGCCAGCATTTGCATTACTGTAGTTAAAACTTTGTACGAAGCCGGAATACGCTGTGTTGAGTTTACCAACCGTGGTACCGCAGCTTTGTCGAACTTTAAATCTATGATAATGGAAAGAGATGTTTCGATGCCGCAACTAACACTGGGTATTGGAACCATCGGCAACCGAGACGACGCAACAGCATTTATTGAAGCCGGTGCCGATTTTCTGGTAAGCCCATTTTTTGATAGTGAAGTTTGCGATATTGCCTATATGAATAAAATATTGTGGATTCCGGACTGCATGACTGCCACGGAAATACATACAGCTCAAAATGCCGGGTGCTGTTTAGTAAAGTTATTTCCAGGAAATGTACTGGGGCCGGGCTTTGTAGAGTCAGTAGCGCCTTTGTTTAGCGGTCTCGATTTTATGGTTACAGGAGGTGTGGATGCATCGGAAGAAAGCATCAAGGCATGGTTTAAAAGCGGGGCAGCAGCTGTGGGAATTAGCGGTAAACTTATTTCAAAAAATATGTTGCAAAATGAAGATTATCTACAATTGAAAACGAAAACTATTGAAGTTCTTGCAGTTATTAGAAAGACAAGAATAGCCTGATTATGAAACTCTTTTTCACTTTTGCGCAACGCCTTAAATGAGGTTTGTTAGCATGCTGGTAGTTCCTACTGTATTTGCAAGGTGGCTACTTAATTTACTAAAACAGCTTCTTATTAAACACCCTTTTTTTCAACTTTCGAAAGCCAATTAAAATGAGCACCTAATTGCTGAATTTTATTAATTTATAAAATTATTTTAGCAATTAGCTTTATCTCTATAAGTTAAAATAGCCGACTTACAGCCAGCTATTTTAATTTAGTAGATCCTTATCAGAATGGCAAATCATCTGCTGTGCTGCTTGTGGCAGCAACAGATGCACTAGCTGTTGAAGCTGAGTTTTGTGTATTTCCAGCGTAGTTTTGAGGAGCTGATGAACCCTGCTGCCCATCTGGATTATTGCCGCCCAGCAGTTGAACTGTTTGTACCCTCATTCGTAAAGTTGCGGCTGCCTGATTGTCTTTGTTCATGTAGGCATCTGTGTCCGGAGAACCTTCGGCATAGATGGTTTTTCCCTTGGTAAGATATTGCGCTACTGCTGTTTTATCTGTCCAATAGGCACATTCTACCCATGTAGTTCTTTCCTTTTGGTTTCCCTGGTTATCTTTATAACGTTCTGTATGTGCAACGCTAAAATTGATAACATTTTTTCCGTTTACTTCTTTAACTGTGCAATCTTTACCAAGGTTGCCAATGACTTGTAACTTAATCATAATTGTGCGTTTTAATGTTTAATGGATGTATCTGAATTAAAATTATGAAAATTATTAGGGTAGTTTTTAAAAGTTATGCACTGTTTTTTAGGGTAGTGGTTAATCGTTCAAATTAGTATAAATAGTATTTTCAGGTTTCTATTATCAACGTTATCAATCAGCAAACCGGTCGATTATTTCAACAATATTCAACCACTTTAAACAACATTCAACCAATTTAAACAACATTCAACCAATTTAAACGACATTCAACCACTTTAAACCATCCCCAACCACCATCAACCATTAGTTCATCTTCTTCTTCATATTACTCACCTGGCTTTGTAGATTATTTACCATATTGGCCAACGAATCTACATCCCAGCGTTGTTGCTGGCTTACCTTGCTTAGCACCATTTGAGCATGCCAAAGCTCAACTATGTCCTCCGCATTTACCTGGTAAGGCTGGTATTGCGGATTGTCGCTTACAAGGGTAAACTTATTTTTCTGCCGATTATTTTTTACAATTCTTTTGTAAACAATACCCTCGTTGCGGCTAACGACAATGTATGGCTGATTGCTTTTGATCTCATCGGGATTGTTATCTATTTTTTCACCTACAATGATACTGCCGCTGGGTGTTGGCATCATACTGTCTCCTATAATTTCAAATGCTCTGTATTGACCGCCGGCCAGCATAGGCAGTGTGAATGTATTTAATTCATCAATAAACTCACTATCAGCATAACCTGCCAAATAACCAGCAGCGGCTTTTACCGGTACAAAATGGATTAGATTTCTTTCTGCAGTCATCATTTTTTGTTGCCTGCGTTTTGCTAAATAGCTGCTGCCGGTATTGCTTAAGTCTTTTAAAAGCAACTCATCCAGCGTGAGTTTAAAGATATCAGCGATTATTTCTAATACTTCCAACCGGGGATCGGCACGCTCTTCTTCGTAAGCGCCTATCAACGATCTTTTAATACCCAATTTATTGGAGAATTCTTCCTGAGTCCATCCCCTGAGTTTGCGGAGATATTTTAAGTTTTGACCAGCTTGAGACATAATGCAACTAATTTGATTAGTACAAATATACTAAACTATTTAGTTTAATAAAATTTTATTTTTATTGTAAAAAAAATGAAAGAAGTATTATATCTACAAAAGATAGAAGTTTGTGCTAACTATAATTTATTGACAGTATTTTATTTGATGTAGTTGATAGTTATTGCTATTTCGGTAAAATCAATTGCTCAGACTTGACACATTTTTTGTTAAAGCCTTCTCGGAGCCATCGACCCGTTAATTCATTGATCTTTATAAGTTATTGATGCTGCATTACTGATGGTGATAATTTGCTGTACGACCGGCTGCGTTAGGGATTGAAGCGTAAATCCTTTTTTTGCCCTGTTTTTGGCAAAAAAAGATTGCAGCGAAAAGCCCGGCCCCGCCTGTATTTTGCGGGGCAACGCCCTGGTTCTTTTAAATTAGATTAATGTTTTTAAAGTTGACGTAATAAAAAAATTCTCTGTATGTTGGTTTGAGACTATCGGCTTGTATTGGCGGTTTTTAAGGATGGCTATTCAAATAATATTGCTGCAACCAATTGCCACTTCTTATTTTTGTACAAAATCAATTTATGCAAACAGTTATTGTGTTACACAGCCTTATTCGCTGGGCGGTATTGTTATTTGGGCTACTAACGTTAATTAATGCATTGAGCGGCTTTGTAAAAAAGCGTGCATATACCAACAGCGACGACAAAACCAACCTGTTTTTTATGATAAGTTGCGATGTTCAATTATTGCTTGGGTTACTGCTTTATTTTAGCAATGGCTGGTTTGATAAAATGAAAGATTTAGGGAATAACATGAAAGACCCTTACAATCGGTTTTTTACCATGGAGCACTTAAGTTTAATGTTGTTGGCGTGGATTCTGGTGCATGTTGGCAGGGCAAGTGTAAAACGTGCAAAAACAGATGCTGCCAAACATAAAAAGATGCTCATATTTTTTGGTACGGCACTTATACTAATTCTGGTTTCTATTCCATGGCCTTTCCGCCAGGTAATTGGCAAACCGTTGTTGCATTGGTTTAGCTAACTATTTTTTGAGTGGTTGCTATTTTCGGGCTTAGCTGTCTTTTTACTGGGTTAGTTTTAGTAAAATTTACATTTAAGCGGTTATGTAGCCTTTCGGCAAATGCAATCAGCATGATCGATTTTCTATCTTGATAAATTATACAAATGGCGCAAGCAAAACAACTTCCCACCATACTTATTACCAATGATGATGGCATTACAGCGCCTGGTATTCGTAACCTGGTAGAAGCGGTTAAAAATTTAGGCAATGTTATTGTTGTGGCACCAGACAAAGCGCAAAGCGGCATGGGGCACGCCATTACCATTGGGCAGCCCTTGCGGATGAATAAGGTTGACCTGTTTGAAGGAATTGAAGCCTGGCAGGTTAGTGGCACACCGGTGGATTGTGTAAAGCTGGCTGTAGATAAAATACTGCACCGCAAACCAACTATCTGCCTTAGTGGTATTAATCATGGCGCTAACCATTCTATCAATGTAATTTACAGTGGTACCATGAGTGCAGCCATGGAGGCTTCTATTGAAAGTATTCCCAGCATCGGATTTTCTTTAATGGACTACAGTGTGGAGGCCGATTTTACAGCCTCCCGGTTTTACATAAATAAAATTGTAGGCAGTTTACTGAAGAAAAAACTGGACAAACATTTTTTGCTGAATGTAAATATTCCTAAGTTGCCGCTGGAGTTAATAAAAGGGGTAAAGATGTGTAAGCAGGCGTACGCTAAATACGAGGAAGATTTTGATGAACGCATTGATCCACAGGGTAGAAAATATTATTGGCTCACCGGTAAATTTATCAACTTCGATAAGGCGAAGGATACGGATGTATGGGCATTGGAAAACAATTTTGTAAGTGTTGTACCTGTGCAATTTGATCTTACCAACTATAAACTAAAAGCATTACTTGAAAAAAACTGGACAATAAAATGATTTTTAAAAAAGATAATTTTTTAATGGGAATTGTGTTGGGGTTAATAGCACCGCTGATGGGGATACTGCTTTTTAAGTTTGTAAAGTTTAATGTTTTTTCATTTAGAGAAACCTTTGAGTATATGATATTGGAGCCAGGGTATAAAACACTTACGGTTGCACTAACGCTTTCTTTATTATTAAACGCTTTGTTGTTTACCATTTACATCAACAGCAGCAAAGACAAAACGGCCAAGGGTATTTTTGTACTCACCTTAATTTATGGTTTGCTGGTATTGATTATTAAAACATTTACCTAAATACATCGCAAACCGCTCTAATGGAAAATCAACCCTGGTTTAAAGATTGGTTTAATTCTACTTACTATCACCA
>JANYCA010000014.1 GCA_025360525.1 Chitinophagaceae bacterium
TACACACAATTGTATATTCAACTTGTTTTTGCCGTAAAGGGTAGGAATAATTTCATTCAATTTGCCTGGGAAGAGGAACTTTATAAATATATAACTGCCGTTGTACAAAATGACAACCATAAAAATGCTTTCCATTAATGGTATGCCTGATCATATTCATATCTTCTTAGGTTTAAATCCTATAATTGCAATTTCAGATTTAGTGAAAGACATAAAACGGGCAAGCAACAACTGGATCAATGATAAAGGATTTATTAAAGGAAAATTTGAATGGCAGTCTGGATATGGTGCATTTGCTTACGGAAAATCACAAATTGAACAGGTATGCAAATACATTATAAACCAAAAGAAACATCATGAAAAGCTGTCATTCAAAACAGCATATATCAGCCTGTTGAAATTATTTGAAATTGCTTTTAAAGATGAGTATCTCTTTGAATATTATGATTAGCCAATGTAGGAGGTTGCCCCTTTGGGGCAATGTACTTTATCTTTCATCATCTACAAATAGGCTACGCCTCTGGCGTAATTGATATACATTATTCATTTTCATTAAAATAATTTGCTGTTGCAGTGGCCTAATCTTAAAATGGTAACTTTCCAAAAAAATCTAATCTTCCATTTATTCCCCACAAAATGAATCTGGTCCAGAACTCTTTACCCCTGCTCATAAATTAAAGATTTGTTCGCAAATTGAAAGCGCTGCCATATATTTAAAAGTACAAGAGGGCGATGCAACGATGCTTATTCAGGGCTCTGTTGCCTGGACAAAAAAAAAGAAAAATATGGATTTTAGTTTGCGGTAAGTCAGGAGTTCTGAAGCTGTCGTTTCCTTAAAAACTTTAGTAAAAATAGCCCCGGTTCCTCTCAAAAAAAAATTGCCTTTTATGGAGGCAGCCCTTGTTTTTTTATAGTTATATTGTTGTGATTAGCTGTTTATTCAACCTTCAACACTTTTTTTAATAACATATTGGGCGAATGAATAAACTCCGGTAGCATTTTTACAATTAGGGCGGGTATTTCCTCGTTATTGTGTAACTCTGCTACTCCCTGCAACTCGTTCAGTAAAACATAAAAATCAGGATTGGTATCCGTGGCTTTTGTTGCCCTTAATATTTTCGGGTGGTCTGTAGCAGCAAATTCTTCCGAATCTTTAAATAATTCTTCAAACATTTTTTCGCCGGGCCTTAATTGAGTAAACTTAATGGCAATGTCTTTATCAGGCACCATTCCTGCTAACTGTATCATCCGCCTTGCAAGGTCAACAACTTTCACTGGCTGGCCCATATCAAATAATAGAATATCACCTGACTTACCAATTTTACCTGCTTCAAGCACCAGCTTGGCAGCTTCCGGAATGGTCATAAAATAACGGGTGATATCCGGATGGGTAATGGTGATGGGACCACCAGCAGCAATTTGCTTTTTAAAGGTAGCCACTACCGATCCTGCCGAACCCAATACATTACCAAAACGGGTTGTAATAAAATGGGTAGATGATTCAAAACGGTCGTTTAACGACTGGATGTAAATTTCTGAAATTCGTTTGGTGGCGCCCATTACATTCGTTGGATTTACTGCCTTATCGGTAGAAACCAATACGAATTTATTAACACTATACAACAACGAAAGATCAGCTACCACCTTGGTGCCAAACACATTGGTAAGAACTGCTTCGCTGGAGAAAAACTCCATTAAAGGCACATGTTTATAAGCCGCTACGTGAAAAACAACATCCGGGTTATGTGTGCTGAACACTTGTTTAATTCGATGATAATCTCTCGCAGACGCCACTTCTACCTGTAACAACCTACCGGAAATTCCTTTTTGCTTTAGTTCATATTCCAAATCAAACAAACCCGATTCTGACTGATCCAACAGAATTAATTTCTGCACTTTATGTTTAACCAACTGCCTGCAAATTTCACTGCCAATAGATCCTGCAGCGCCTGTTACCAATATAACTGAATCTGTGTAGTTGGGATTCGTTAAATCATTGGGTAAAAATATTTCGTCCCGCTGAAGTAACTCCTCAATATTCATCTCTTTCACCTGCTTTTTCTGGAACAGACCCCTGCTCCATTCAGCGGCATGGGGTACTACATTTATTTTAATCTTAAAGGGTGCACATACATCTGTAATTGCTATTTTTCTATCGACAGATAATTTGTCTACAGCAATGTATAATTGATTGATACCCTTTTCCTGTATCAGCTTAACCAACTGGGTAGTTTCGGCACTGTAAATAGGAAGGCCCTCAATTTTTTTACCAATTTTACTTTCACTATCGTCAATAAAACCAACAATGGTAGAGCCCATTTTCACATCCTGCTCCAAAACCTTTTTTGCTATCCTTCCCATCATGCCTGCACCAAAAATGAGCGTTCGTTGGGTTGTATTGGGTTTTGATTGTGCCCTGAAATAAACTTCCTTTACCAGCAGCCTTAGAACAACCATTAAAAAGCTTACCGCAAAAAAGTTAATTACCAGCAAGGGCAGCGTTGCCTCGTTTAGGATACTGCTGCCGGAAATAAAATAAATTACTAACCAGCAACTAAATTGAAGCGCTGCAAATTTTATTATCCTTAAAATATCCTTTATTTCAGAATAGCGGATAATCCCTTTATAAGTTGCAAGCAATGCTACACAGCAGATACCTATTAAAACATTTACAATAAATGCTGGCACAAAACTCATTACATCCGGTAAATACACAGAAAGATGATGAATCAAAAAAAAGGAAAGTGCAAAAGCAATAGAAATAAGCACAACATCACAACAGAATATTATCCATCGTGGGGCAAAATGCTCGAGGTATCTTTTAGTCATTTATTGGAATTTTGAAACATAGCGAAAGTATCATACCAGGCGATATTACTTTATCCTGATACCCTACTTATCAATTAGACCATCATAAAGGTCAATCTATAGGTAATTTATAATGACATTCAAACAATTAACATTGGTATTTACAAAAATATAGTATTTTATATTACAACAGTCCACTAAATCTTGTCTCGGTATATTAAAGATTAAACTTAATCTGCTATTTAAAAATTTTGAATTTAAAAATGCCGGGAACGGAGAAAAGGTAGCCTTCGATTGATTTGCTTGAATACCAATTACTTTTTCTAACGAAAAATTGTCCAATAAATTGCATAGCTCATAAAAAATTAGGTTGCTATAAAAAACAGCTACTTAATATCAAAGAAAAGCAGGCAAATTACAGGCCGGAATTGCTATATCAATTATCCATTTTTAAATTCATGATTTGATAATGCTGCTACCCATGTAATTTTTTCAATTGAAAGGTTACTGCCCAACGGAAGACAAAGCCCATGTGCAAATAATCGTTCAGCTGTTCCATCGCCATAATATGGGCAGGCCTCAAATACAGGCTGAAGATGCAAGGGTTGCTACAATGGCCTGCATTCAATATTTCCCTTCTCCATTGCAAGCCGGATCATTTCCCTGCTCACCCCTTTATGGGCAAGGGAATCATCAACAAGCAGGGTATACAACCAAGGGTTGCTTGACCGCCCAGCGAAACTGAATTAAAGCAAGTAAACTTCCTAATATGGTACGTTTATCCGTTCTTTGAAATTATAATTAATCGCTGCGTTAATAAAGGCGAGTTTAAGATGTTAGGCTAAAAACAATTTTTTATTAATACTTTTATCCGTTAAGTATCTAAATATCCATTAAACCAAACAATAGTATTTTCTAAGCCATGAAAAATGACTATGATATTTTCTCCAATAATCCAAACAGCGAATTAGCGGCCCGATTCAGGAGTTTATTTTTTAAAACTGCCGCATTGTTCGTTGTATTTACAGGATTCTTATACCTCATTTATAACAACAGGATAAATGAAAATGCAGCCTATGCACAGTTACAGCATGCAAATGAAATAATACTAGGATCAGAAGAAACAATATCATTTGTAAAAGATTACGAAACTGCATCACGTGGGTATGTAATTTCCGGGAATAATATTTTTATTGATAGTCTTGGGTTGTCACGAAATAGAATAGCACGGGCAGTAAATTATTTGCGATTCGTTGTTTCATCAGTACATTTTCAGCCAGGTCAAATCGATTCGTTACAGCATTATATAAGCAAACGAATGGAGTTTTCCGATACTACCATTTCTTTACGAAAGAATGGGAATGCCAGAGCTGCTTCCAATCTGGTAGCGTCGGGATTAGGCAAGCGGTATATGGATACCGTAAGATCAGTTATCAGTAATATAAAAACAAGTGCAGTACTGTTGCGAAATGCAAGATTGGAACAGCAGAAAAAAGCGAGCTATCTTTTTATAGCTTCTGTTGTAGGCTCATTGTTAGCATTCTTTTTATTTCTGATAATTTTATTCCGGCAATCATGGAACAACTTAAAGCATTATTACGAACACCAGCGCCAAACCAATAAAGCACTTAGTCAACTTGCTGCAGGGTTATTAAAAGCTCAGCAAATTGGGAGTATAGGCAGTTGGGAAAGGATTATTGATACAGGAGTTGAACAGTGGTCTGCAGAACTATACAGGATACTCGGAATAGAGACGAGTACCATCGGAGTTTATCAACCTGATTTCGAAAAAATGATTCATCCTGATGATAACATTGCTGTATCTCAAATTTTAAAAAATGCCATTGCAGATAAAAAATCGTTTTATTGCCAATGCAAAATCCTTCTGCTTTCCGGAGAAAAAAAGCATATTAAATTAAATGGTGAAATTTACCCGGTAGAAGGATATGGACTTGCTGTTGGTGGTACCATACAAGATGTAACACAGGAATATATTGCACAAAGCGAAAAAGAGGAACTGGCGCAATTACTGGCCCGTACCAACGCTATTGCCAATATTGGTTGGTGGCTGGCAGATATTAATTTTCACTTTATTAAATGGAGTGACGTAACAAAAAAATTACTTGAAATGCCCGGTGAATATGAGCCTGAGTTTGATAGTTTTTTAAATTATATCGCAGATTTTGAAAACAGAAAGGTGTTTTTTGAAGCATATCAAAATGCACTGAACAATAACCAACCTTTTGATTTAATTGTTCCATTTACAACTGCAAAAAAAACGTTGATATCAGTACGAATAATAGGAGAGCCGACTGTAAATGAAAATGGACAATCTACAAAAATCTTTGGCTTTTTTCAATTGTTGACTTCATAATTTACACAAGTCTACGCTAATAAAATTTATCTGTTTGGTTTTAAACCTGAGTCAGTTTGCCACCTGCCTTAGCCTTGCCCCTGTTACACTTAGAAAGGCAAAATAACCTAATGAAAAAATTATTTAAAGCATTGTTGAATACCAGCAATCACCCTTTCTAAATCAGCCTGCGTTAAATTACTTCCCGATGGAAGGCATAAACCAGTATCGAATAAACGCTCCGAAGTGCCATCACCATAAAACGGATATTTCTTAAAAACAGGTTGAAGGTGCATTGGCTTCCACATGGGGCGACTTTCAATATTCTCTTTTTCGAGGGCCAGCCGGATGGTTTCCCTTGTAACACCAGTATTGCTAAGGTTCGGATCTACTTGTATACAGGTAAGCCAACGGTTGCTAAAATACCCTTCTGGCTCGGATAAGAAACTAATGGGTGCAAAATTTTTTAATGCATTTCTGTAAAAATTATAGTTGGCTCTTCGCTGTTCAATTCGCTTTGGCAGTACTTCCATCTGTCCACGGCCAATACCAGCACACACATTGCTCATACGGTAATTGTAACCAATCTGTGAATGCTGGTAGTGCGGTGCTGGATCTCGGGATTGTGTGGCTAAAAAACGAGCTTTTACAATATGTTCAACTATATCCGATACCAATGCGCCACCGCCGGAAGTGGTAATTATTTTATTCCCATTAAACGATAAAACACCCAATACCCCAAATGAACCGCATCCTTTACCATCAATAGCTGAACCAATCGCTTCTGCGGCATCTTCAATTACCGGGATACCAAATTCATTGGCAATATCAAGAATAGCTTTCATATTAGCCGGCATCCCATACAAATGAACGGGAATAATTGCTTTTGGCTTTTTTCCTTTTGCAATCCTATCCTCAATTGCTATTCTTAAATGATGAGGGCACATATTCCATGTATCCTTCTCTGAATCTACAAATATGGGTGTAGCGCCCTGGTAAACAATAGGATTGGCAGATGCAGAAAATGTGAAGCTTTGGCAAATCACTTCATCAGCGTCCCTTACCCCTAATAAAATAAGTGCCAGATGAATGGCAGCGGTCCCACTGCTTAAAGCTGCAGCAGCTTTTGTGCCTGTAAATGCCTGCAAGTCTTTTTCAAAATTGTCTACATTCGGTCCCAGCGGTGCAATCCAGTTGGTATCAAATGCCTCTTTTACATACATTTCTTCTTTACCACCCATATGGGGAGAGGAGAGCCAGATTTTTTTATTCATAAATGATCGCTCTATTTAATAAATTATTGTAAGGCAGCAAAGATGGCGGAGTTTATTTGATAGATGAAAAAAAGATGGAGTTTGTGAGCTTCCTGCTTTGTAACTAATTCATAAAAAATGTCTCTGCGTTAGCCTTGTGTGCTGCAAGCCAATGCTCAAATTCCGGTGGCACACAAACCATTCTACATCAAAACGGGAGAGGTTCGTGAGCAACTAACCAAGGCGGAGTTCAAAGCACAATAAACTATTGGTAAATAAAAAAATAATGTTAATTTGAGAAGTCACAAAAATATAAAAAATGTACTCCGAATCAAGAAAAATACAGCTTATTGAAGATGTTCTGAAAGTTGAACATGATTCTATTTTGTCGAAATTGGAAAGTGTATTAAAAAATTCAAGGGCGGCCAATGAGAAAAAGAGAAGTATTTACGACTTTGTTGGCATCATATCCAACAAAGAAGCTCAAGAGATGAAGAAAATAATTAAAGAAACTTCAGAAACCATCAATCCCGATGACTGGAAATAATTACCTGATTGACAGCAATATTGTAATTGAAATTTTTAATGGAAATAAAAAATTCGCTGATAAATTAAACAAGGAAAAGGAAATTTTTATGTCCGCAATAGTCTTAGGTGAATTATACACAGGAATTAACCGGGTAGCTAATAGAACAAAACATCTAAAAAGACTTGCTGATTTTCTAACGCTATGTACAATCATAAGTATTGATGAAGCCACTGCAAAAATTTATGGGGCATTGGTTGCAGCACTCTATAAAAAAGGAAAGCCAATACCAACCAACGACATTTGGATTGCTGCACTATCTATGCAGCACAAAATTACAATAGCAACTAAAGACAAACATTTCAAAGAGATTGATGGGTTGAATTTCGAAATGTGGGCATAAAACAGGCCACTAGACAACGGCATTCCTTAGGGTACCTGAGATCACTTCTGTTCCCTACTTTTACTCAAACAATATGTAGCATTGCATGGCCACAAAAATAAGTAACCCGCTGGCACTGGAAATCCACGCTATAAAGCCTGGCGTAATTACAGCGCCTTAAAATTCGGGACTTTACCTTGAGGCAAAAAACCTACTGAATTGAACTTAATAAATCAGGAGGCTTACGTATATTTACCATAAAATTTATCAACATGAATACAGTAGTAATTGATAATAAAAAATACGTAGTTGTAGAAGCAAAAACCTATAAAAAGCTTCAGGAAAAAGCTGCCAGAGCCACGCCGCCAATTAAGAAATTGACATTACAGCATGCGAAAAGTCATGCTTATAAATTAATAGACAAATGGACAAAAGAGAAGTGAGTGTATTAGAAACAGCGGCTACTGCTTTGGCAGATATAAGTTTTTTTATTGTTAGTAAAGGCATGCCAGCTACAGCAAAAAAATTTGTGGATGAAGCAATTGATTTTTCTGAGACATTAGCTGATACTAAAATTGAACATAGAAAATGTATCTATAAAAGATGGAAAACATTGGGTTACAATTGTATTACCTATAAAAAATTTGTGGTAGCCTTTATAAGTACAGAAACCGAAATAATTATTTGTGATTTCGTTCCCTCAAAATTACTATCAGCTTAAAAGTAACACTAAGATTACATGAAAAAAGACTCACCCAATTCCAATAATTGATTTTTTTAGTAACCCGCTGGCACTGGAAACCCACGCTACAAAGCAACGCCTCATTATTCCAGTTCCTATGACATTTCACCGCAGAGAAGTAAGTAAATGGAGTTTACGCAGAGGAATTATGTAGGCGCAGGTGACCTCTCGTGTACCATACTGGTACTAAACCAATGCTGCATTGCGTATCGACAATAATAAATAACCAGATGGCACTGGAAACCTATGCGACAAAGCGACGCCTTATTCCAGCGCTTATGACAGTTTATTTGATCGCTGAAAAAAAAGACGGGGATTGAAAAAGGTAAATTTGTTCCAGGGAGATGACTTTCATCACACCAGCGCCCTTGTGAAAATGGATGCATTTCCACAAAGTTTCCCGGCACTTGTACGCTTATTATTTTGCCTAATTTGTTCAGGGGCTGTTTTCAAAAAACGTTTACACCTAATCAGAAACCTGCGTTTAAAGCTCCCCCTACCGAATTAATCAGGAATTGCAAACTAGAGGATAGGAAGGCTTTTTGCTACTTGTTAAGTAACCGATTATTGTATATTTGTGGCTGGCTCACAAAAAAAGATACAAAACAATCATTAAGATAGAATGCCGATTCCCAATTTAAAAATTAATGCAGCCTTACCAAACGATAAAAAGGCGATCATCCAATTTTTTATAAGATTGTCTGTTTTATTTACGGTTTGGTTTTTCGTGTATGCCCTTTTTTTAGGGCCGGCAAGGGTTATTGACAAGCCGGTAACAAATATTATTACTATTGCTGTAGTTAAGTGTATCAATTTTTTATCCCCCTCTACCCAACCAATCTCCTGGATTAGTGACCCATTGATGGACGGCAGAAATTTTTTAGTACTAAATAATGACAGGGTTTTTGGCATTTGGGATGTATGCAACGGCGTTGATTTAATGTTTATTTACATCAGCATCATTGTTTTATTGCCCTACGCTGTTAAGAGAAAAATAATTTTTAGCATCGGCGGCATAATAGCAATCATTTTGGGTAATATCATCAGGGTCTGTGCACTTTATTTCATTTATGTTTATCAAAAAAGTGCATTCGATTTCAGCCATCATTATTTGTTTACTATCCTTATGTATGTTTTGATATTTTATGGATGGTTGCTTTTCGTCAAAAAGAAAAAAGCTATATATGAAAAAGGCAGCTAAGGTTTTAACCGTTTATTTATTGTTCCTATTGCTGTTCTCGTTTATACTTAGCTGGATGGGCTTGACAGATTCTTTTTTGAATGTGGGGAGAATAAAAGCATTTAGTCCGATGATGCTTGCAACTGCGGTGGGGGGCATTATTTCTTTATACTATACTGTTTCGCCAAAGGCATTAAAGGTATTTTTGATAGTATATGGTTGCTTGTGGATTATTAGAATAGGTATGTTATACCTGGCAGAACGAATTGGAATTGTAAACATTGGGCAACGGGTTTTTCATTTCGAAATAATTATTCCTAATTACTACGAAAATGTTTCCCGGATTGGTACACCGCTTCCCTTTATAATATTTTGGTTTATTAATTACCTGTTTAACCACAACCAATATACTGCTACAGCAGAAAAGGATAGCAATTTATAATCCTGCTTTTAGGTTACCCAGATACTCATGCAAAACAAGATCCATTAGACTTATACTGCCTATATTGGGCCACCATTCAAATCCAAGCCCTTTAGGACCTAGTGGAGCTCTGTAATTAGTTGGTGCTGCTATTGGCCTAAAACCTTCTTTTGCAAATAGCTTCATTGCCCTGGGCAGGTGCATAGCATCGCTTACAACTATCAAATTTATTGCAGTGCCATATTGCAAACGCAATGCTTCAGCTTCTTCCTTTGTTGTTGATGGAGTATCCAATTTTTCTATTCGATTGCTGTTTACTCCCAGTAAAATGGCGGCCCTTTTTGTAACGGATGCCTGCGTTTCTAATCCAAGCATCGAATTCGCTGAGCAAACGATGATACTGTTTTTCAATAAACGATGTATCCTGATAGCCTCCGCCAACCTACCAATTGCTGCAAGCCCAAGCTGTGAATTGGCAGGTAGTCTTTTGTCATAATTATTACCGCTACCCAATACATGAATATAAAATTTATCATACTGGTTTTTAACGACTGAAGTATCAAATGGCAGATACCTTCTTTCTAATTGAACGGCAAGATACCGGGGAGTATAGTTGGTTGAACTGATTAAGAAAAGTACAACAGCAAGGATAAAGAAAGTAGTTGCTGATTTTTTTTTCTGAAACCGGCGGAAGATGTACGAAATAAATAAGAGCAATAAAATGATATTTAGCAACGTAGCCATGCCTTTAAGTTGGAAAAATAAAGTACTCATTAGGATAACAGATCTTTTTCGTTCATTACTATCGGGTATCCATCTACGTCCCTAAGAAAGATCATCCCCTCGTCAAACTGATAATGCGTAGTTTCCAAAATTGCCGAATCCTCTAAAAACATGGCTTTAAAAGTATCCAAAGGCAGATTGGCTCCGCCGGCTGCAATCGAAGATGTAAAGGCAACATGCCGTATATTGATCTCTGTAATCTTCGGAATCCCTAACCCATCTTCTTTATAATCCACCGTAAAAATCCCATTTAAGGAAGTATTCAACTTTGCAGCAATTGATTCAATAGCCTTAACAGACATGGCAACCAAATCTGGCTCATTTAACAATCTTCCAAAAGAAGTATTGCCTGTAATGCCTGAAGGGGCAACCTTGGCCATTATATAATTTACTCTCTCTGCACAGGCCGTGCTTAATAATTTTCCATTGAAATACAAAAGTTTACAAGCCATGTTACGACCTGGCAAAAACTCAGATGCAATAAATTCTGTAACACCAGGATTAATGGTAATCCATTGCTCCAAAGATTTTTTATTTTCTATTTTTAAAGAGCCCAATCCGCTTGATCCCTCGGTGCTTCTTACCCAAAAAATTTCACCCACTTTTTCGCTTAACCCTGTGTAAGAAAAGTGTAAAGGATTTATCAGGTAATATTTTGGGACAAGACCCGAATCTTTTAGTAACTGATGAAGGGTGTG
This sequence comes from Chitinophagaceae bacterium, assembly GCA_025360525.1. Classification (GTDB taxonomy): domain Bacteria; phylum Bacteroidota; class Bacteroidia; order Chitinophagales; family Chitinophagaceae; genus Ferruginibacter. The sequence continues at coordinate 11,147 of JANYCA010000014.1, forward strand.
CTTATTTACAATTTCCGCTGCAAGTGCAGGATCTGGTAAATGGAGCTTAATTTTTTTATCTAGTTTATCTGTTGCATTTTTTGCCCATTCAATTACTTCTAGCTCTGGCAAAATAACCGCACCGTCAATATCATTTTCATCAATGATTTTATTGATGGCTTTCCAATAATTTTCGTTGTCTGCTCTAGGTACCACAAAAGATTTACTAAAAAGTTCTTTATCGTATAGACCATAAGCCAACCGGTTACAATCAACACCGATAAAGTCAAAATCATTTGCCAGTTCTTTTCCAAACCATTTAATTGCTCTTACAAAAGACCTCGGTGTAGGACCGCCCACACCTGTTACCAATACTTTAATCATGCCTGTATTATTTGAAAATATTTTAAAGGATTTCTATTTTTTAAAATCTTCATCTATTTGTGTATGTGGGAGAAGAAATATTCATCACCTTTTTCCTTTTGCCCGAATTCAAAAGTGGAATTTCATTAACATATTCAATCTCGATTACTGCATCCGTACCAAAAATATTTTTAAAATCAGAAATCAACTCAGTTGCCCTTGTAAATGGAGTACCACAGTTTAGCTTAAATAAATAACAGGTTTTGCTGGCTTGAATAAATTGATATTGAGTAAGTTCCGTGTATTTCCACATGCCGTTGGTAATGGTGAATGAAGATACAAGATGGCCATTGGTATTAAAAACCATATCCATTTTTCTGCCCTCTATTTTTTCAAGCACCGGGATAGGGTTACCATTTACCAGCTGTTCGTTTAATATGCCAATATCCCCGGTATCGTAGCGTATCATAGGCATGGCTTCATTACACAAATCCGTTACTACTACTCTTCCGGGCATTCCCATTTGGCAGGTTTGATCATCATCCATATTCAACACTTCCACATAATAGCTGGCAAAATTGATAAAGAATATGCCACTACCATCTGTGGACTGCTGTGCAATCATGCCATTCTCCACATTTGAATAGCGGGAAATACAAACACAATTAAAATGACGCTGCATGGCCTCTTTGGTATAGTCATTCAAGGCCTCTGACATAGCAATGGCAGATTGTACATTTGACTTTATTTGCATCTGCGGATGCCTGTCTAAAAATCGGCAGATTGCATCAAAAGCAGATGCATAGGCCAGCAATCCTATTGTAGATTGGTCTTTATTTAACCGGACCAACAATTGCTCAATGGCAGCATCAGATAGATCAAACACATTGCAGGCCTCAATATTTTGCGACCAGGTATTGAACCAGTCCTTTTTATTGATATCGTTCCAGATTTTGAAATAGTATAATTTCTGGCCCAGCTCAAAGCCTGCTTTTTTTGCAAAATAAATGGTGTCGGCAGTATTTCTTAATTTTTTGGCAGCATTGTGATAAACACAAAATGGTGTCCCGGTTGATCCACTCGTTACAACTTTATGCAGTGATGCTTTATCAAACTTAGTGGAAATGAAAGCCGTCTCTTTATCCCGGATAATGGTTTTGTTGATGACAGGAAAATCTGTTATAGAACAATTTTTATAAAGGCTGTAAAAATTAGTGGTAGCCGCGGCATGGTGCAACATTTCACCTAGCTTATTTTCTATATTGTGCCGGGTATCGGGATAACCTTTTATGATGCCGTCAATTTCTTTCAGATGATTGGCAACAGGGCTACTTTTAAGCATATCAAGTATCCAAAAAAGTAGCTGTCTTATTTTTTCTGCTGCAACAATCATTGGTTAATTGTTCCCATTAAAAGGCATCATGGGCCTGTCGGCCGATTGATTGACACCTTCGCTCTTCAATACTTTTAAAACTGTGAGCAATAAAATTTTTACATCCAGCATAAAAGAAACGTTTTGCTGATAGTACACATCCAACCTGAATTTTTCTGACCAGCTAATGGCATTTCGGCCATTCACTTGTGCCCAGCCGGTAATGCCCGGCTTGGCCAAATGACGTTTGCGTTGTTCTTCACTATAAAGGGGCAAGTATTTAAACAACAGGGGTCTTGGCCCTACAAGGCTCATATCACCATTTAGTACATTAACCAATTGCGGTATTTCATCTAATGAAAACCTCCTTATAAAGGCCCCTATCTTAGTAAGCCGCTTGCCATCGGGTAGCAACTTTCCGTTTGCATCCTTTTCGTCCGTCATTGATTTAAATTTCACGATATAGATAGGCCTTTCAAACTGGCCAGGCCGTTCCTGGAAAAAGAAAGCCCTGCCTTTATTTACAATCATCAATAAAATGGTAATGATTACAATAAAGGGTGAAAGTAACAATAGTGTTACCATCGAAATCAACAAATCAATAACACGCTTGAAAAATAATTGGTACAAAGCAGATGTGTTGGAGGTAAAGGTTTAAGAAATGTAAACAAGAGAAAATGCGCTTGACAATGCTTTGCTTTACCTTTTGTTTTAAAAGCCAGATTTGTTTAGGATCCCCACTTAATAATTTTTACTCTAGCCATTAGCCTTGCAAAAGTGGCTCTTGTTTTAAGCAGATTGGTAAGCGTTGTAAGCTTACGCTTATTTTGGTAATTTTTAAACAAGGGAATCAGTACCTTTTTGCGCCTGTTTTTTTTAAAAAAAGGCAGGTAAGCCGCTGCGGTCATTTGCTGATAAGGCGAAAAATTTTTCAACAAAGCAGAATCCTCAAATGGCTGGCTTTCCAGCAGTTGTAGCGAATGGTTCCCTTCAGTTTCCTTGTAATTAAACCAGTGGCAAATAGCCTTGTTGGTTACAGGAATATATTCGAGCACCAACTGTGTAGCAGCAAATGCAGGAAAGAACAATTGGCCATTGGCAAATACATGATTGGGAAGAAAGAAATTGCCCAACCCATAAACAATATAGCCATCTTTATACTGCTCACCCCCCTGTACACAATGGGCATGGCAGCCGGCTACAACGGCCGCTCCTGCATTGATGAGTGCTTGTGCAAATTGCCGGTACATTGGGTATGGCAAGGTCTCAAAGTCCAGACTCCAATGCAGGTAAATAATTATGCAAGCATCAGGATTTCCGTTTTTGCATTGCTCCACCCTTTCTGCCAACCGATGAAACTGGATGGTGGCAATATGAATACCGTTAAAAGGGTTTTTTTGATGGTATAATAGAAAATCCCAGCATTCATTGAAAACAATTGCTTCCTTTTCGCCATCTTTAAAAGTAGTAGGCTTATGTGCCTTTTCATAAGTGTCTGCGGCACCCACGTAATTGATTTTCTTTTTCTTTAGCAGTTCAACTGTCTGGCTAAATTTTGCCGGCAAATCCAGTATATGATTATTGGCCAGGCAAGCTGTAACGGTTGAAAAAGAATGCAGTGTATCCAGTACTGAAGCATGATTGTACAACACAGGCACTTTGGCCTGTAACAGGTCTTCTTCACCCAACAGGCCTTCCAGGTTCAGTACAATGGCTGTGTTGTTAAAAATGGACGCATGCTTTTCAAAAACGGTTGTTAGCTGTTTGCTTAACGCAGCTGTGGGGCAAGCTATGTCTCCGGCAATAATCATGTATAATTAATTCTTAAATGAAAAAGGTCGGGCTTAAGTTATAATGGTTTAGCGAAAGTATTTTTTGTAACTGTAGTTAAATAATCGATCATTCTTTTGTATACAACCTTAGAGTCGCCCAATTTTGAAGTTACTGTAGAACAATTTTTTTGCAACATTTCTAATAGTAACTTGTCTTTATAAATTAATTCTATATTTTCGGCTAACTGATGTGAATCTCCTGGGTCATTAAACAAACCAACTTTATGCTCTAAAATAATATCGTTCATTTCGCCAACTAAAGAATTGAGGATTGGTAAATTAAATGATAATAAATCAAAAAGTTTGTATGTAACTGTTTGTGTAGATCCTATTGTATATTGCGCCAAACCTAGAGTAGCCTTGTAATACTCTTTCAATAACTCCTCTTTAGTTAACCAACCAAGGTATTGAAGGTTACTAAACTTTGCAATGTACTTTTTTACCGCAACATCTTGTATTCCCTTACCAGCAATGATAAATTTTATCTTATCACCAAATTTTGCAAGCAAAATTTCTGCGGCTTTTAAGATGGTATTGATATCATAAGAAACAGCAAGACTACCGGCGTAAATCACCCTGAACTCCTCAGGGCTTTTTACTTCGGTTTTAGAGATAATGTCTATATCTTTTTGAATTGCAGATAAATCAACTGCCGGATAAAAAAACGGGCAATTTTTATGTTTATTACTATATCCGGCCCCCCAAACAATATACTTTTTTGATATAGCAGAAATAGCAGTAGCATCTGAAAAAATTCGCTTTATTTTTTTCTTCAAAGGAGCGATAACGAAAGATGGAGCAATACCAAAAATACCTTTGCGATGTTTATTAAGAATTTCAGGCCATGGGTCAATGATATCCAATACAGTTGGTATTGCATGTTTCTTTGCCCATTTTGTAATTTCTTTCGCTATCGAAATGGGAGGATATGCAAGCAAAATTACATCTGGTTTAGTTTCTATTTTCTCTATTTCACTTATCAATGTTTTACTATAGGCATAGTGAGAATATAACCTTTTAAAAGAAACATTTTTTGTGTAGGACATTGATTTTACATACACCATATCATACTGATCTGCAATTTTTACTCTGGTTGTTTCCAGATATCGTTGCTTTTTAGAAGTATGCCGGAAAGTGCTGGCAAAAAAAGTTACAGTATGCCCTTCTTTTACTGCCGCTTCTGCAATACCCATAAACCTCCAGGAATATGTATTATCAAGCGGTGTTGGTTCAAAAATAGAGATTAGCCAGATGTTCATGAAAATTAATTAAGAATGAGCAAAAGTACGGCTCATCATGGCCGCATACATTTCCTCAAAAGTGGTTTGTAACGATTTCGTGATATCCCAATTTGGATAATGCGCTTTCATCTTTCTAAGATCGCTGTAGTAGCAAATATGGTCGCCAATTCGGTTGGTATCATCATATTTGTACAGCATTTTGTTGCCGCTTATTCCGGCAATAATTGAAAATGCTTCCAAGATAGAACAGGTGTTTTCTTTGCCGCCACCGAGGTTGTATACCTCTGCCACACGGGGTGCGTTGATAAATTCTTCTACAAACCTGGATACGTCGTAGGAATGAATATTGTCTCTTACCTGCTTGCCTTTATAACCATACACTGTGTACTGCTGTTGATTGATATTGCATTTAACCAGGTAGCTCAAAAACCCATGAAGTTCAACGCCGCTATGATTGGGGCCTGTAAGACAGCCACCCCTGAGTACCACGGTAGGCATATTAAAATAGCGACCGTACTCTTGTACAGAAATATCGGCTGATAATTTAGATGCGCCAAACAAAGAGTGCTTGCATTGATCTACCTGAAAACTTTCAGGGATGCCGTGTTCGTATTGTTTATCTGCATAATCCCAACGGGTTTCCAGCTCTACCATGTCAATTTCGTTGGGAGCATCGCCATACACTTTGTTGGTGGACATGTGCACAAAAGGCACCTCCAGACTGTATTGACGGGTGGCCTCCAGCATATTGAAAGTGCCTACCGCATTGGTATCAAAATCTTCAAATGGAATTGCAGCGGCACGGTCATGGCTTGGCTGAGCGGCTGTATGCACAATAGCATCCGGCTTTACTGATGCTATCAATTCAATAATACCCTTGCGGTCCCTGATATCTATTTCGTGGTGCTGGTAGCCGGGAAGGCCGGTTTGCAATCTGCTTTGATTCCAACGGGTATCGCCATTGGGGCCGAAAAACACAGCCCTTTGATTGTTGTCTACGCCATGTACTTCCCAACCCAATCCACCAAAATGGAAACATACTTCAGATCCAATTAAACCAGATGAGCCGGTTACCAAAATTTTCTTCATACTATTTTATTTTTAAAAAAAATATTTTTTCTACCAACCAGCCGTTCCGCTGGAACGTTGATATGGGATATTATTTTTTTTTGTTTTTTTCCAACGAGTCGTTCCACTAGGGCGTAATTTTTTTTAATCTTTAAAACTTCTAAACAGTCTAAACGCTAAACTAACTTCAACATTTTTAAACAATGTTCAACCTCCTCAAAACTCCTAAACCTTATAAACTATCTAAACCAACTTCAACAATATTCAACTTCTTCTAAACTCCCTAAACCCTCTAAACCAATTCCCCAAGCATCTCCGCATTGCTCATAAACACCACATCTGGCCAGCGTTGTACAATAGCTTTTAGCAATGCTTGTAATTCTTTCAAACCTTTATCCCGGTTTTTGGAATCGATTACGCCGCCAAAATTTACCCGGTGGGTGCTGATGATGGCAGGCTTGCTGCAATGGAATGCCGCTGCTACTTGCATCATGGTGATGTCGATATTTTTATACGCCGGATCATTAGGCTCAAAAGCACAATTCCGTATATAATAATTTAATTGATTGGGCCTAATTTTTTGCCTGAATGTAAATCGATCAAAAGCCAAATCACCATTTGGTTGAGAATAAGGGTTGTTGTGGCCAACGCTTAAGAATTTTACACCAGCATCAAAAACAGCTTGTTCAAAATTGTGGTGAAAATGACTGTTGCTTGGGGTAAATGCCGTGGGCAAATAGCCAAAAATTGTTGTAAACAATTTTACCCCTTCGCTGATAGATTGTTTTAAAAATGCTTGTTGCTTGTTATTGGTGAAATAAAACTCTGGTCTAAATTCTTGTGCATACTGATGAACGCCTTCAATGTTATTTACTGCTGCAAATCCATACTCAAGCGCTGTTCTTACCTGGTGATTTCCTTTTTGCAATTCGTTCATCCAGAGTTGAACACTCAGGTGTTCTCTGCCATGAAGTTCAGGGGTAAAAATGCCTTCACTTATGCCTTGTTTCCATACCGTCATCAAATTGCTTTCACGGCCATATTTTTCAAATGTGGTGGTGAAAGGCTCGTAAAAATATTCTTGGTATCCGGCAGCTTTTATTTTCTCAAAATCCGGATTGGCCACATTTACAAAAGGCGACACGATTGCTGCATGGCCGTTGCTGTCCTTCACAGTTTGAAGCGTTTCAAATAAGGCCTCCAGGTCTGCTTTGTTTTCCAGCGTATCCAGCAAGTTGTACCTTGATGGGTCAATGGCAACACCAGCGGCCTTCATTTTATGATACGCTTCAGCCGACGGAATTCTTATGCCACCATAATCATCCGCTTCTATCACCACTATTTTTTTATTGACAGTGGGGCCTGGCATGTTTTTCAGGTGAAGAAGGACATTATATTTTATTGCTGATAGGTTCATGCTGTCACCATCATTTTTGTTACTGATTTGCTGACCATTATTTTATACAACTGGTAATAATCTGCAAATCTTTCGTATTCATTAAAATGGCTTTCGGCCCTTTGCCTGCAGGCGGCTGCATATTGTTTTTTACCAGCGATTTTAATGGTTGTTACTGCTGCCTTTAAGCCTTCAATATCTCCCTGTTCTACCACCATTCCTGTGGCTTGATCGATGGCTTCAATGCTGCCGCCCGTTCGGTATGAGATCACTGGTGTGCCGCAGGCCAATGCTTCAATATTGGTGGTAGGAAAATTATCTACCCAGGTTGGATTCATAAATACAAGGGCACTATTGTACAAGGCTACCAGGTCGTCCATACTTTCAGTTCTTGGTATCCCAATAATATTTGCCGGCAAGGTTTTGATTACTTCAGTTTTCAATCCTACCAGAACAATTATTTCTGTATCGTCGAGGATTGAAGCCAGTTGCAAAAAGTCGTTCAAACCTTTTCGTCTGTCCCAAATACTGGCTATACCTAGAATGATGTTGCGGTCGACAGCACCTATTTTTTCCCGGTATAATTTTGCAGCATTTTCAGATGGGCTGAATTTTTTTAAATCAACACCATTGTGAATTACCTGTGCACTGTATGCTTTTAAAAAAGAGTCTTTCAGTAAATCTTTTAGCCAATGGCTAGGAGTTACTAATAGCATGTTTTGCAATCCGTTAAAGAGCTTTTTTTTTATATTGTAATTGTCAAATGAATTATCAATAAACCAACTTTCTGGATATCGCTTACACAGCGGGCAATGATGGCACTGTGTTTTCCATTTGTCGCATTTTACAAAACTAAAATAGCTGCAATGCCCGGTGAAAGCCCAGCAATCATGCAGTGTCCATACCACTGGTTTGTTGGCCTTTTTTAAATAATTGAATAAGACTCCCATATGAATATAGTAGCCATGCAGGTTGTGCAGGTGAATAATATCGGGATTGATGGATTCAATTTGTGTGATTAATTTTTCAGTAGCCGTTTTTGAACCGAAGGCATGTTTATCCAGCAGCCTCGTTTTTAAACCATGTAACTGGTAATCTAGTTTGTTGCCAATTTGTATGGTTTCAGATGCACTTGGCTGGCTATCTCTTCCAAAAGCAATTACGCTTTGCTCACCGTTAGCAAGTATTACCAGGCCAATCCGTTCTGCTATTCTGCCGGTGCTGCCCGTGTTAACCGTCGCATTTATCTGAAGTACTAACATTTTTTTACGAATTCTCTATAATATTAGGGTTTGTGAGTAACATCCATCTTTAAAATTGAATTTATAAGTGTAAGATTATACTGATAACCTAAGAATGGTTGAGATTCTAAAGCTGCATCTCCCAAATCATAAATAATGTTAGGGTTTTCTTGGATGTGAGTAAGGATTTTTGCAAGTTCTGACGACTTATCTTTATCATATATAAAACCATTTATTCCATTTTCAATTTTGTCCATACAAGATATGACTCCTGATGACCCAACGACAAGTTTACCACAACACATAGCATCCATAGGGGGAATGCCATAAGGTTCAAATAGAGATGCATGTAGATAGACATCGGTGTTTTTTAAATTTTCAATATAATCATCATACTCAACCCATCCAGTTAATATGATATTACATCCAATCGACTTAAACTGTTTTTTATAAATATCAAAATCCGGACCTATTCCTAGTATAGTAATATCAAAATGTTGGAGTACAATAGGATTCAATATTTTTAATGCATCAATAACAACATTATAACCCTTCCGTTCTATAAATCTGTTGGAAATCATTAACCGTATTTGTCCTCGAGTTTCTAGTTGTTTCCTTCTATAAGTATTAATTTTTTTTAATTCTGTTGCGTCAAAAACTGCAGTGATATAAGGAAAGTCTTTCATTTTAGAAGTACTAATACCATATTGCTTTGAAGTAATATTTATACCATATTTGCCTGTTATAAAAAGATGCCGCGAAATTTTTAATAATAAATAATTTCTAAAGTATTTGAGCTTGCTAATTTTTTGTTCATTAACATCTAACCACAATGCCATATTTTTCCTAAATATGAATGAATATAAAATCAAGAAAATATGTATCCATGTATGCCAGCCAGTTACTATCAGAAGCTGAGATTGTCTGCTTTGATGAAAAATTTTTTTAAACCCAGCCCAACTGTTATCATATATGTTATATTGAATTCCATTATCAATCTGGCTCCATGGATAAAGTTTTGTAAGACCCTTATAATACCAAAAATCAACTTCATAACCTGCCTCCACCAATTTTTTATGGAGCAGTATGGAATGTGGCATTGGTATGGCGTTGTAAAAAAAAATTCGTTTATTTTCATTCATCACTATGATAATTTTTCCGTTTCGTTTTCAAAAATCGAACGAAGGTATATGGCTCCAATTGCTTCCTGATTGTATTTTTCGCTTGTTTTTTTTGCTTGTTGCATAAAGTGCTCCCTTAAATTTTTATCTCTTATTAATAGCGATAGCTTTTTCGAAAATCCCTCAGTGTCTTTTAATGGCACTAGATATCCATTTTCACCATCTTTAATCATGTCTGCAGGACCAGATTGGCAATCAAAACTAATACAAGGCAGTGGAGTACCCATGGCTTCTAACAAAGCATTAGGAAAACCTTCTGTTAGTGATGTAAAGGCAAATATGCTACTTTGAGAAAGCAGTTCTCCAATATTACTTTTAGAACCAGCTAATTCTACATATTCTGTAATTTCAAGACAGGTAATTAAACTTTGTAAGTTATCCTTTTCGGGTCCATCACCAACTATTAGCAATTTCCAACCAGGTTGATATACTTGAGCAAATACTTTAATAAGGTAATCGAAGCCTTTACTTTGAACAAGGCGACCTACAGAAATAATTTGATTTTTCTTTTCGTAATTATAATATTGTTTTTCTCCCAAAGCATTTGGTATAACAATTACATTGGAATGATGCATTTGTTTCTTAAGCACATCGGAAGCAAAAGATGTTTGAGCTATGATTCCTTTTGATCTTTTATAAAGAAACCTTCTTATACTCAAAGGAATGTTTAAAATTTCTATCAATTTTGTGTTAAAAGGATTGCACCTGATTGAAAGGTAGATAGGATAAGACAATCCTACTGTTGAACATAAAATAAATGAGGGTGCTGCGGTATTAAAAACTATATCAGGGTTTATTTTTTTTAGCGTATGCCTTATATAACTTACCAACTGAAAAAGATACTTTATTTTTCTATATGTGCTTTTTGTATAACTAAATTGTGGTTGCCAAATCTTAATGTTTTTGTGAATTTTAAATAAAACTGGACTATCGTGCAATAATAAAATATCAACAATGTATCCTTCTTCTGAAAGAAAATTCGCCAAATTAGATATAAACCTTTGAGCACCACCAATACCTAAATCTAAGTTTATAAGGCAAATTTTTTTTTTATCCATTAGTGTCATATAAATTCAATTTTACTATGAATAAACAATTTTATTGTTCTACATTATTTCTTTCAAACAAATAAGAAGTAATCACTTTTTCAATTAGGTAAAACCCTTCATCAGTTATTTTTTTAATTATTTCCTTTTCACATTTGTCATCATACATCCATGGATGCAATTCGATTAAGATTAAACGTACAGACGCTGGAAAATTTGGATTCTGGTTTGATAAAATTGTTTCACTTCCTTCAATATCCAATACTAAAACTGTCGGGCTAATGTCATATTTATCACAAATTTTTTTTATATCCCAAATTTTAGATTCATCGGTTTTTTCCTCATTTCCCCCACCAACATTACTAAATGAAACAACCCCACTAAGGCTTCCGCCATCTTCATTAAATTTATCTACCTTTAAATTTTTATTGACTGAATATACTGGGAAACCAAAACCCGTAACTATACTAATATTACCTTTTGGTTCAAGCCATTTTCTGGAAAAAAAAGTTAATTTTTTGGAAGCTTCTATTGAAATTACCCTTCCTTTAGGTCCAACATATTCTGATATAATTGCTGTCAGTATTCCAACCGAACCTCCCATTTCTATTACCATGTCATTGGGTCTAAGACTATTTTGAAGTAATTGTCTTTCCGCAGCTTCATATCCCCCTTTTAACAATCCATTCTTTGTTCCAAATGAAAATGGCATATTTCTAATAGGTATGGAAACTGAATTCAAAGTCACATATTTAGGCCAAATGAATTCAGGTACAAAATGTTTCAGAACCATTCTTCTAAATGCCCAGTATTGCTTTCTTAACGTTTTCATAAAAAATATTATTAATATTGAATTGAACTTAATCTAAAACTATCTATTGAAAATACGAAGTACTTGATTTGTAACTTTTACAGAACCATAATAATTAAGATGGTCTTTGCTTAACCAGTCTTTATTGGCATCCAGCATTGTATCGCAGAGTTTAAAATTATTCAGGTTATAGATTTTTACCTTTTCTTTACCCAAAAAATTATTGACTATTAAATCCGGACAATCATTCTGAGCTTCCCTCCAGCAAGGCATTTCAAACACTTCAAACTGAATATTTTTTAGTTTACAGATTGCTGCCATTTTCCATAAGTATCTGTAGCCAATTGTGTTATAAAATAAGGTATCCATACATGTCATTTTAGATTCTTTTATATGTGTACCATCTGGTATTACTCTTTTGATACTCCATTGCCCCCTGATATTTTTTGCTGAACGATGGCTGGATGAAAAAAGAATTTTGAAATTTTCTACAAATAACCACCGGAATTTATAAAGAGGAATGTCTTTTAATCCACCGGTAGTGAAACCATCTGTATAGTAATATTCTACAATTGGATTGACTACATTGGCTATTTGGTAATTGGTATGGGCACTACTAAGATATAACAACACTTTTTTCGGTAAATCATTGTGCTTTAGATATTCTTCCAACTGTATATAATTGGTTTCCAAAGAAGCGCCACCAACAGAAAAATTATATGCCGGTCCCAATTTTGTAGATAATATTTCCGTATTGATGCCATCCATAGCAGTACTGTTTCCAAACACCAGTATATCCAGTTGCTGCTGGTTAAACCCGTGTGCATCTTTAGTTTTACCAAAATCAAAATCAATTTTAGGTAATAGAACAAGATACAAAAAGTTAATGGCTGCGAATACAAAAAATAGCCCAACAAAAAACAGTGAAAATTTTTTCATTAAAATTGAAAGTAAATAAAACTTTGTTTTGAAAATTGTCCAAACAATGTGATTAAAATAAGCAATAATAATGACACTGTAAACTGGCTAAATCTTGATGGCTGTAGCAGATTGGTTTTTCTGTACAGCCAATAAATGCTAATACCAAATAGGCTGGCAAACGAAAAGGCGTAACCCATCAGATCGGTGTTTTCAAAAGCAAGGCTTTTGCCGGGTGCATTCGATAAAATTCTTGTGATGAAAGTTGCTGCCTGCGATACAGTTGCTGACCTGAAAAATATCCAGGCAAGGGTAACAAAAAAGAACGTAATAGCAATCATATAAAGTTCCTTGATGGAAGGTAAATGTTTTCCCTGGTGAACCAGGTCATGTTTGTATTTCCTGTGGGAGCCCATCACAAAAGATGGAATAAATAACAAGGCATGAATGGCACCCCAGATAATGAATGTCCAGTTGGCACCATGCCAGATGCCACTCACTACAAAAATGATAAAGACATTCCGGATGTTTAATATCATGGAAATTTTGGAGCCTCCAAGCGGTATGTACAAATAATCTCTAAACCAGGAGGAAAGGGAGATATGCCAGCGCCTCCAGAACTCTGCAATGTTTCGGGAGAGATAAGGGAAATTGAAATTTTGTAAGAGATCAATACCCAAGATTTTAGAGCAGCCTATGGCAATATCAGAATAGCCACTGAAGTCGCAATAAATTTGAAAAGAAAATGCCACTGCTGCAATGATCAAACCTTTGCTGCCGTAGGCAGCCGGATCGGCGTACACTTTGTTAACTATGATAGACATGCTATCTGCTATCACTACCTTTTTAAAAAAACCCCATATCATTAACTCAATACCCTTGATAGCTTTTTCTGCTTCAAATTTTCTTTGCACTTTTATCTGTGGTAATAAATGCGTAGCTCTTTCAATTGGCCCCGCTACCAATAAAGGAAAGTAACTTACAAATAAAGAGTATTCAACAAAATTTCGCTCTGCCTTTATTTTGCCTTTGTAAATATCAATTACATAAGATAAACCATGAAAAGTATAAAAAGAGATACCAACTGGCAATATCACACTAAGCGTCCACACGTTTACATGGAAGCCAATCTGTGAAAGACCGGACGCAAAAGACCCGACAAAAAAATTGTAGTATTTAAAGATTCCTAAAAAACCAAGGTTGATGATTACACTCAGCCAAAACCAAAGGCGCTTTTTTTGAGGAGTAGCGCAGTCTTCCATTTTTAACCCGGTAAAATAATCGAGGGCTGTAGAAAAAATAAGTAAAAAAAGAAACCGAACATCCCAACAGGAATAAAAATAATAGCTGGCTGCCAGCAGCATTATATTTTGGGCAACTAAATTTTTATTGGTTACAAACCAGTAAAGGATGAAAATAACCGGGAAAAAATATAGGAAATTAATCGAGTTAAAAAGCATTAAAGCAACAGTGTTGTTTTGTTTATAATATGGACTGAGTCTGCATCAAATCCACCATCCAGTTTTGAGGAACAAATTTTCCTTCATGCCAGTTGAGGTCGCTATCCCAATAACCTTCACAGGCATCATAAATAGTAATGGCAAAGCCATAGCTGATTTCAAGTATCAATGGAACGCCATCTTTATACACAAAATCAAAAGCAAGGCATTGGGCATTTAATTTCCTGGTAAGGTCAAAAGAAATTCTTACCGAAGCTTCATCAAACAGCTCTCTCTTATAAAAAGTAATGCCGCTGCCTGAGGCCCTGAAATCATTTTCTCTAACCATACGCTGCATTGCAAATGCTTTTTCTCCAATTACAATTATGCGGATATCGCAATCATTGTTATCAATAAAATCCTGGAAATAGATGTAGCCTTTATCCCTGCCGGCCACTTTCGCAAATTCGGTGGTATAAAACAGGCGTATAAAACCCTTGCATACATCCATGAAAGTAGTGATGCCTGTTTTATATTTACGCACCCGTTCTTTAAAATTTGACCAACCATCGTACTGGCTGAAACCTCTTCCAAAAGCTTTATTCACCAGGCTGATAGCCTTGTTTTTAGTGTGCACCAATTGCACGTTCTGCGAACCAGCTCCGCCTCGTAGCTTAAATACTTTGGGAAACGAAGTGTTATTTACCCAATCCAACGCCTCCTTTTTTGTATAAAAAACATATGACGGCACCAACGGTGCATATAAAGCTTCCAATAAATATTTTTGCCCTACCTTATCATCAAAATGCCATACCGTTTTATAGTTAGGAAATACTTTGATGCCCATCTCCTCTACGGAATACATCAACTGCTTCGCAAATAAAGTTGACTTTGGGTTAGCATGATTGAAATGCCACATCAGGGCAGTACAACCCTTCAATTGCTGAATAATATCGTTTCTGTAGCAATCAACAATTTTATAGGCAATTTTTTCAGCATCGCAATAAACTACCCACCGATCACTAAAATCTCCTTTGCTCTTGTGTATGGCTATCATTAATTGGATTAGAGGTTTAGTAGTTTAGGGGTTTTGAGGAAGGGTTGAAAATTGTTGAAGATGGTTGAATGTGGTTGAATGATGGTTTAGAAGTTTAGCGGTTTAGGGGTTGGCTCTGCGAAAACTCAATCAACTCTTTTCTCAGCGGTGACATCTATAAATTGCTGCATCCATATTTCAAGACTTACCACTACCCACAAGGCATCTAATTCTCTTGGGTGAATACTGCTTAGGTTATAGATCCACTGTTCAATCTTTACAGTATTCAATAAATTTCTTTTTTTCATAGAAGGAAATAAATCTTCCTTTAAATAACTATTGAAAACCGGCTTACCCATAAACTCCCTGATAGGAATACCAAAGCCCATTTTATCCCGAAAGGCAAAATCATCACCAAATACTTCCGCACACATTTTTTTCAGGATGTATTTTTCGGTATTTTTTTCTTTAGCAGTTTTCTTTTTTAACAGATATTTCTCGGGAATATGGAATGATTTTTCTACCACATTATTATCTAAAAAAGGCACCCTGTTTTCAATAGAATGTGCCATCGACATCTTATCCTGTCTTGTTAACAGATCTGGCAAATAAGTTGAAATATCATACTTAACCTGTTTATCCAAAACAGAGCCTGTTAGGCTGTCAAAAATTTCACGACGTTCACTGGTGGCGTTGTCATAATTAAAATCAGGTTTTAAAGAGCTAGCCATCGAGGCGGTCATATTTGCTATTTTCAAATTGGCCCTGTTAAAGGGATCCGAAAAATGTTTCAAATAGGTAAACATTTCGCTCTTTGAATTTTTCAACCCAGCCCAGAACTGTTTACTGGTATAAGGATACATCACTGTATAAAAACGGTCATATCCGCCAAACACTTCGTCAGCACCTTCACCACTCAATAAAACTGTAACATAATCTTTTGCTTTTTGCGCCAGCAAATAAATACCAATAGTATTGGGATGGTTGATAGGCTGCTCAAAATGCCAGGTAGCTTTTTCAATATGCTGCTGGTAATAATCTGACTGTAGCGGAAACTGGTGAGAGATAATATCGAGTTGTTTGGCTACTTTATCAATATACGGTTTCTCGGAAAATTGCTGACTGTCAAAAACAATGGATACACTTTCCAGTAAATCATCCTGTTTAATTTCTTTCGCCAACCAGGTTACCAACGAGGAATCGACTCCGCCTGATAATTGGCAGCCCAGCTTTACATCACTCATCAACTGTGATTGTACACTTGCCTTTATTGTTTGTTGAAGTGCTGCAAGCTCTTCTTGTAAACTGCTGCTGTTGCTTGCATTTCTGCTGTAATGGTTTATGTCAAAATATTGCGTGCTGCTGATTCCGGAAGCGTGGCTGTAGGTAAGATAATGCCCCGGCTCAATACTTTGAACATCTTTAATCAACGTGTGATGAAGATTGTTTCTGAACAACAAATACTCATCGAGCATGGCTTCATTTAGCTCGGCTTTAAATCCTTCGAGAGAGTAAAAGCATTTTAATTCTGATGAAAAAGCCAGTACCCCATTTTTATTGTAATAGTACATTGGCTTTATGCCAAAACGATCACGGGTAATGTACAATTTGCCTTCTCTTAAATCCACTACTACGATTGCAAACATGCCATTTAGTTTTTCTACCATGCCCCTAAATCCGTATTTTAAATAAAGGGCTAATACCACTTCTGTATCGGTTGTACTTTTAAAAATATAACCATCCGCTTCCAATTGTGGCTTCCAGTCAAAAGCATTATAGATTTCACCATTCAAGGTTAAAATTACATTTCCATCCGGCGAACACATGGGCTGGTGGCCATTCTTTGAAAGATCAAGAATACTTAACCGGTTGAAGCCAAGAATACCATCAAAAGGCGTTGCAATATTTTCATGCTGTTGATGAGCGTACTCTTTGGCCGTATTATTTTTAAGGCTAAAAGCCATAATACCACTATCATCGGGACCCCTGTGTTGTTGAACAGACAGCATGTTTTTAATTACATTCGTGTTTACAATCAGGCTATCGTCCGTTCTAATATATCCTGCTATTCCGCACATGTGTTTTTTAATTTCATTTTTTATTGTATAGATAAATTTATACCGGTACTTTAGTTTCATTTCCAATCAGATACGAGGCAATACTTAAGTCATTTCGGCCCCCGTCTTCCTTTTTAATATTTTTTTGTACCAATTTCTATCCATACAAGGCCTTTCAATTAAAAGATAATACCCAGCGGAAACTATAAGTATTCCTACTATTATCAGGAGACCGTAAATTGTTGTATTAATAAATGAATAAGAGGAAAATGAAATTTTTAGAACTATAAAGCCCAGTGCACTTATTATAAGCATATGCAGTAGATAGATAGAATAACACATGCCGCCAATATTGGTAATTAATCCTAAGGAAAGTAGTTTGAAAACCTTATGAAACAACACGTAATAATAAAAAAAGAAAATAGCAATCAATTGAAAAAAATCCCAACAAAAAATTTGAAAGTTGGATTTTAATTCTCTCCTTTCAAACAACCATAAAAAGCAAAAAAAAATAAAAGCGATTAAGGAGTCAAATTGGGATTTTGACAGAAATTTAGAGTTTGACACAAACAAATCAGCTAATAAAAATCCTATAAAAAAATAATGAACGTAATTAAATAAACTGAGAAAAGAAGTTACCACCATACTATTAATAAAAAGAAATAAAATAGCAATGGAAATGATTGCCATTCGTCGAAAAGCAACTTTTTTAAGTGAAAAAATGTGTGCAAGTAATGGTGCAAGTATATAAAACTGTACTTCTACCTCCAGACTCCATGTTATACCATTTAGTTTTGGAAAAATATCTGGAGATATAAAATTTTGTATATAAAAAATAGAAGCTGTATAGTAAACAATTCCATCTTTAAATGACATCGATTTGGCAACAAATACTACAATCACAAATGCTAAGGTCATTACCAAAATGTATGGTGGTTCCAGTCTCGTGAGCCTTCTGAAAAAGTAGTTCTTCATGTTGACTTTTTTTTCCTGTAGAAGGTGGTATTTAGCAAAAGGTAACCCTAATATAAATCCACTGATAACAAAAAAAAGAGGTACACCAAGGCTACCATGAGAAAGTATTCTTTTTAAGATTGTATAATCAACTGCATCTTTATAAGGATGGTTATCTTTCAAGGTGATATAACTACTCAGATGTACTAAAATAACACTGGCTATCGCGATAAACCTCAGCCCATCAATCTCAGGAATAAAATTGCCGGAAGATGTAATTCTTTTAAAAGTAAGTTTCATTTTAATATCTGGAAGTATTAATTTTCTTTTATTTAGAAAGAAAATTAAGCAACACATCTCTGTGTGCTTCACATCTTGTAAGATTGAGCAATAGTAATTTTTTCTTTTTACCCATCAGTTTTGGAAAAAATCCCCTTGCTCTCAATGCGGCAATGAATTTACCAAAACGGGGTTCAATGTAAGCTTCACACATTCTGCTTACAGACTGGCAGTAGCTATCAAAAGCTGCAGCCAGTTTTGCATCATCAGCAATGATGCTGCTGAGTTCTTGTTGCTTATCATGAAACGCAGCATGCTCTGTATCATTCAGTAAAAACAAACCCGGTTCACCACTGTTTTGTTTAATTGGGATGATTTCAAAATGAATGGTATCTGACAAAATAAGCTTTACTAAAAAGCCAAAGTTCCAATCCACATTTACCTTCTCCGGCCAGTCGTAGATAAAGTTTCCAAGGCTGTAAAAAATTGGCTTACCGTTGTACAGCTCATATCCGCTGTAACAATGGGTATGATTGGAAATAACAGCGTCGACACCAATCTCTATAAAAAACCGGTATGTGTCTTTTATTCTTGGAGAAGGCAGGTTGTAAAATTCATTACCCCCGTGTACCACCAGCAATACAAAGTCGTGATTTTTTTTTGCAGCTGTAATGTCGTAGTAATTGTTTACCAGGTGTAACCCGTTGGCCGCAACGGTTGAGTTAGCGGCGGCGATAAATTCGTTTTCTGCAAAATTGATGATCGCTATTTTTTTCCCTTTGATGGTAGTAGAAAATGGTTTTCTTCTCTCTGCTTCATTTTCACCAATACCAACCGTTTGAATACCGGCAGATCTACACAAGTTCATGGTGTCCACAGCGCCCGTTGCCCCACAATCCATCATATGATTATTGGCCATCGACGCTACTTTTATCTGGGCATATTTCAGTATTTCTATATTATGTGGTGCTGCAAACTGATAGGGGCCCGTCTTAGGATTTCTTTGAGTAGTATCTGTTAGTGGGCATTCTACATCTGTAACATTCAAATCATTGTTTTGAAACACGGAAATCACATCATTAAAAATGGACGAATAATCCCCCTGTTTCGACAAGTGTTCTATCCTGTTGTGCGGACAAAAATCGCCTGTAAATAAAATTTTAATTGGTTCCATGTATACGCCGCTTAGTTTAACTCTATTATATCCAGTAACTGATTGGTAGATATAAATTGTACATCAGGCCATTTTTTTAAAACTGTTTGCATTAGTTTTTTCAAATCCTGTAACCCTCGTTCCCTGTTTTTTTCATTGATACAGCCAATATAATTGATTCGATGAGAACAAATTACGGCTGGTTTTTGCCACATAAATGCAAGCTTAATTTGAGCAAGACAGCTATCTACCCAATCTTTATTCACATATTGAGAAGATTCCAAAAAACAGTTTCTAACATTATAGGTAAGCCCCCCTTTACTCATCTCTCCAAAATAATGTGGAATGAGTTGGTAGTTTTCAAATTTGCCTGTAGGGGCAAATTGATAGCGGGTACCTTGCACCAATTTGATAGATTTTGATAACAACAAAGGCTCCAGTTTCGGATCCCAATTATAGCAAGGTGCAATAAAAGACTGGGACGAAAACCCAAACACTTTTTCAAACATCGAGAGTCCTTCTGTAATTACAACTTGCTGCTGCTCTATATCAGCTGAATGATCCCAGTCGAAGGCTTCCATAAAACTATAATCTGCTTTACCGGAATAGGTGGCACCGAGGTTAAAACAAAACAATGCATCTTCATTACCCGATTGCAACACTTTTAACCAACGGTTAAACTGCAGGTGTTCCCTTCCATGGAATTGCGGCATAAATAAGCCTTCACTAATGGCTTGTTGCCATTTTTCAAAAGCATTTTCATGGGCAGGATACCTCAATAATGTTTCCCTGAAATCCTCATAGTGATACGTTAGGTAATTGCTGGCTTTTATCTTTTCAAAGTCAGGATTAGCCATTATAACATTGGCAGTTATTTTTAACGGGTTGCCTTTGCTGTCTTTAAATGATTGTAGTAAATTAAACAATAAGTCGAGATCTTCATTGCTTGCAAGGCTGTCATTTTTATAGACGCTGTTACCCAGGTCAAGCCCCCGTTTGTCAAATGCTTCCAGTGCTTTTTTAGATGGTGTTCTGATGGCTCCCCAATCGTCGGATTCAATAATTAAATATTTAGCCTTTAATTTTTTACCCTTGCTGTTGGTGCGATGAGCACCCAGCGCTGCCTTTTGTCTTTTAATATAATTGGTTATAATACTCACAAAAACGATGCTACCTACCAGCCGTTCCGATGGAACGGAATTCATTTGTTTAGATTTTTATTGTCTACCGACCAGACGTATCTATGGAACGAAATGCACTTATTTCGATGATTATTGTTAACCTCTCTAAACTTCTAAACCCTCTAAACTCCTAAACCAATTGCGACACTACATATCTTCCAAAAGCAATAGGAGCCCATTGTTTATTGTATTGACCAATCACTTTTTGTGCATCCACTTCTTTTAGCGAAGTCAGCTTTTCTTCAATCAATTGCCAACTTACTTGATCATTCGGCAGGTAGCCCATTTCGAGCAATTCCACTACTTCCTCTTCAAAGCTACGATACCACTTTACCGATAACTGGTCAGTTACAATGGCAGTACCTACCATAAAACTTTCTATAAACCGGTTGGGAATGCTCAGTCTGAAACCAGATATATTGGCGTTGTACTGAAACTTGGCTACATGCTGTGTAAAGTCTTTTAAAGGTACCGGTGCGTCTTTGGTCAAATACACTGCATCATCTTGCACACCTGCTTTGTTGATCACCCTGGCATCGCAACCAGCACCCATTTTGCGAATGATTCTAAAAAGCTGGTATCGCTTTTCGTTAGGATGCTGTAGCTCATTTGCAAACCTGCTCATGATGATATCTTCCCCATCAAAATTGCCATTGGAGCTAACGACTTCTTTTACGGCTGGGCCTTTAGCACCCCCAAAGTAACACATAAGCCTGCCCTTTTTTTGTGTTGTTTGATGTGACAGGTATTGGTTGTAAGCATCCTTTAAAGCCCAATATTTTATAGACCAGGCTAATCTTCTTGGTCCCAACATGGCAGGTTTAATTTTATGCCGGTTAATTAACACCGCGTCAGCATAAGGAATATAAACTTTGTCTGAAAGCCGGAATCCTTTTACATCAATATTTTTGGGACATTGTGCTTTAAAATAAATATCCGAAGATTGCAGGAAGTTTGCATCAAAAGCAAAGGGGCTATCGGCAATATCAAATACAAACCTTTTCCTGTTGCCTCTATCATCAATCGAAAAACCTGTCATCGCATAGCTTTCATTTTTTAGCATTTTATACCTGCTCAGGAAACGGTATCCTTCCCTTCGCAAATAATCATTCAACATAAAAAAGTAAGCATACTGGTAAAAGGGCAATCGAAATTGAAAAGCTATTTCCTTATTATTTTGTAATTCATACAAACCCAGTATCAGCCACTGAAAATAGGAATGATATTGTACAGGTACCGATGTAATTACAATCTTCTTCATGCAACAGTAATAACTGATTTTACAAAATCAATGTATTCTGCCGGCGTACCAAACAATAACATTTCGGATTTGTGCTGCACCAGGAAATTAATTTTTTTCCCGGCAGCGATTAGTGCATTATACATGGGGGCAATGTAATATTCTCCTGTATGATCTGTTTTGCTAAAACTGGTTTGATAGGCATCTACAAACAATTGCATGGTTTTAAAATGGTACAAGCCATTGGAGCATAGATTAGAAATTCTCAGCTTTTCTGCAGTACGGGCTACTCCATTGGCTGAGCCACTGATTGGTTCTGCAAAAGACCAATGATCTCCCTCTCCCACAAACACTTCAAGGTAGCCATCCGTCTCATTTATGAAGTCTGGGATAATAAAACTTTTTTTAGCCGTATCTGCATTAAATACCAGCATCTCATCTTCAATACCTCTTTGCAGTAAATCGTCAATCCCAATTTTTACTGTTTCCGCCTGCCCACGTGTGGGATGTTCAATTTCGATCAATTCAAAGCGTTTGATTCCAAGCAGGGCACATTCCGACTCAATGAAAGTTTTGGTATCAAAAATATTCCTATATAAAAAAACAAAACTGGCTGTATCAAACTGTGATACAAAACTTGAAACGGCAATCCGAAATAAGGATCGGTTTCCAGCAAAAAGCATGTACTTGGGCAAAGTATATCCTGCCTTTGTAAACCTTGCACTCAATCCGGCCATTGGTATAAAAATGATCATAGCATCAAAAAGTTTCGATACAACCTGAACACATTTGCCATTAGGGCAAACTGTCGTTTTTCATTATCTGCATGCAAGGGGAGCATGGATAAAAAAAGGTGAATCATCAAAGCAAAATTTTCTTTGGAAGCTACTTTAATACCAATAAAATTTCTTTGAAGAAATTCGGCCTGTATAGCAGGGACGATACTACTGCTGTAAATTTCTAATGCTATGTTTCGTTTCTCAAGGTTAATTTCCAGGGAGAATCTTCCCGCAATTATATAGTCGTACAGGCCAATAACCGAGTGAGAAAGTTTGGCAATATCGTACCGAAGATCCCCGTAAGTTGTGATGTTTTTTTCAAAGTCAATGCCACGGGGGTCTATTACTTTTACCATTTGCTTTCTAAAATCAAACAGAATATTACTAAAGCAAAAGTCTCCGTGAACATGTCCTACCCTGCTCTCCTCTTTAATCCAACCGGCAGTATCTTCTGCAATTGCCTTCAAAGAGGGTACCGGCTGGTGGTTGAACTGCCAGCCGAGTTCGGCGGAAATATTTGTTTGTTTTGAAAAAACCTGTAGCCTTTCTATTGTTTTTTTCAACAGTGCTTGTCGGTAATCCTGCTTTAAATCACCCGGGGTATTTTCACCTTTTACAAACAGGCAATCTTCGATAAATAATTCGCAGGACTTGAAAATATTGTTCCATACAAATGGATCGTTTTTTCCAAATACATACAACTCTGCCAACGTGTTGAGGTATAGATAATCCAGTTCATAACCAACCCGCTCTCCATCATGAACAGCTATCAGGTTGGGCGTATATTTTTTTAAACGGGCAGGAATATTTTTAAACCAGTTGGCTTCTGCCTGCATTTTAATATGATCATCTGAGTATTTAGTAACTGTATAGGCATCAATAGCAAGGTTGTTAAATACCCTTTCTGTTGTTTTACCGGCCTTTGACCTGAAGTAGGTGTTGGCATGTCCAAAGTCCATCCATTTATCAGCAAATATTAAATCAACCGGCTGCTGCACTGCATACAATTCTACTGCGGCAATAAAATCTGTTGGGTTGCTTTTAAGACAATTGGTTAACAAGGCCTGATCAGAAAAGAAAAACAGCCCTGCGTACACTTCGATTGTATCATTGTTGGCATCAATGCCCACATTTCCCCAGTTGTAATTGTCTTTGGCATGGGCAATATAAATGCTGTCTGCCTTTGTTGGATAGGTTTCAAACAAGGTATCGCCATGCAAAATCATTACTATCTCGGATGGCCTATTGATTGCTTGTATTGTAAATAAAATAGAATCAGATAGCGTTAAATTATCCGGCACCCGTAAGAGTGCAACTCCCGAAGCCTGTATCCAATTGGTATCAAACGCATCCATCTCAAATGAATGCGGTATAGTAAGAAAGAGCGGTTCGCTACTTTGTTGTATAAATGCAAACTGGTGGTGAAACAACCGCTTATTTTGCAGGGGCAAAAAGGAAGGTGGTATAGTACCAAACTCCGATTTTAGATCTCCCGATAAATAAGCAGCAGAGGTAATTATTTGCATAAAGCCGTAATCTTTTCCTTTTCTTCTTTAAGTAGGGCGGTGATCTCTTCAAAACTTTTGCTCATAAATTCGGTAGGCCTTACGGCAGAGTCATCTATATAAAAGCCGTCAAAGCCACACCAAGGTTTGCCTACCAGTATTTCATCATACGGCACTTCATATTTTGCCAGCCATTCAATCATAATGGGTAGGGTGTATTTATTTATTTGCCCAAGGTTGCCCTCATAAGTACGCATGTTTCTGGCAGATTGAATGACGATGTAAAAACCTTCCGCTTTATATTTTTTGAGTTGTTCTATCAATTCCAGCACAGGTTTACTGTTCGGGTAATCTCCCTTGTAAGTAACAGAGATGGTATTGTCAAAGTCAACGATTAGTTTTTTCATTGTATGTAGATTACAGGACTAATATTTTTTTTATAAAAGGATAAAGTTTGATGAAAAAGTAAATAATTTGTGAAAATTAAAGCTTGTTTAAAATCCAAATACCTCTTTTAATACTTCCAATACTGTTACGTCGGCATTTATAAAAATTCTAAGCAAAGGATTACCAACAACACAAAGAATTCCCATTGCCTGTATGCCAATTCGTAGGGCTACAATAACGTACAAGGATAAGGCTGGAATGGCGAAAAACATCAGTTTCCTGATCGATTTTATTTTAGGGGCGTATTGTAGATAAAAGAATATTAAGGCAATAGCAAAAAGGTTGGCGAGAGACAAAAATCTACCGCCGGATGGAATTAAACTGAATATATTAGCAACACTGTACAGCAACAATGTGTAACTAAACAAGCGGTCAAAATTTTTATTTGCTTTTAAAAAAGCATTCCCATAAAAAAAAATACCAGCCATTAATACTACAACACTCCATTTTAGTGCAAGCTGATAATAAACAACATACCAGTTTGCTTTTGCATAGATTTCAGATATACCCGAAGCATATTCTTCATTAACATACCCCTTTACTCTTGGTAAAAATATTTCAGGAAGATTAGCCGTAAGATATTCCCCCAATTGTGTAAGGTTGAGTTCTTTAACAAAAAATGTAAGGACGAACAACACAAAATAAACAGAAGTTCTTTTACCGGTAATGATGTGAAAGCCCAGTACCAGTAAAGGTAGAATAAAAGAAAAATGCATAAAAACTGCCAGTACTGCAAACCCTAAATAATTTTTTTTACCCTCAAATAAATAAGGTAATGTACCAAACAAAAAAATATGGGTTGCAGTCCAAAAACGGAATCCGTTAATTTCCCAAAAGCCTACCACAAAAGCAAAAGTGAGAATTATGGGTATATTTTCAGTTACAATTCCTTTTCCTGCCAGGTCTGTCAAATACCAGATATTTCTTGAATAAAAATAACCAAATATTAAACCGAATACTGCAAATAATACATGGTAGTTATCCGTAAACCTGGAAACAGTAAATATTACAATTGTTTCAATAACATCGAGTACCTGTGATTCCTCGTCATAAAATAAAATAGCAACATTATCAAAACTTACCTGTTGCCCGGCCATGGCAACAAACTTATCCCGATACCGGCTACCGTCTGATTGCTCATCTGAATCAGCTAATATGATCGTTAAGGTAAATCCAAAAAAGATGACAAAAAACCAAACCAGGTCTTTTGCCCAAATGGCCCTGTAATTCCTGATGGCGTAAATCATCGAAAAAAAAGGCCATATGAGAAACAATATCAGGCTGTATTTTCTTTGCGGATTTGTTTTGGTACTCATCGTTGCTTAGAAAAAAACCGGGTTAAATGTTTTAATATGCCTGTACGTAACTACTGATTTCCTGCTACTCATTTTCAATCCTTTGTTAAAGTCATAAAAGCTTTAACTACATTGCTGATATGGTATTTAGCAACATCCTTAATTATAAACTGCTTGCTGTAGTCTGCCTTTAAAAAAGCT
This sequence comes from Chitinophagaceae bacterium, assembly GCA_025360525.1. Classification (GTDB taxonomy): domain Bacteria; phylum Bacteroidota; class Bacteroidia; order Chitinophagales; family Chitinophagaceae; genus Ferruginibacter. The sequence goes on from JANYCA010000014.1 coordinate 37,161, forward strand.
TCTACCGTAGCTACAGGTAGGTTGCCGGTATCCACCGCCAAAATTGGCTTTTGGGTAATTGCGTAATCAATCAATTTACTAGGTGTTACCAATGCTGTTCCGTTGGTAAAGTTGACGACAAAGTCCATTTTACTCAATTCAAAAATCAGGTCCTTACGGGGTATATATTGACGTATTTCAATTTGATTGTTAGATTGCTTTACAAATGGTTCTACCAAGGCTGTGTCGGCAGTATAAACAATAAACTTAAAAGGCCTCGGTTGTTTGCACAAAAAATTAAGTAATTCCCGGGGATCTCTTGAGCCGGGTATAAATGTGCCGGCATAACCGAAGGTTGGCACATTGTTACTAAGCGGTTCTGTGTAAATGGGGGTATCCTCAAAATTAAAACCCTGTGGTATTACCCTGATTTTTGAATGAAATTCCGGATAATACCCTGCCTTAGAATCATCGGTTGGCACTGTTAAATAATCTGCCTTTCGGCAAAATTTATTCTCAAAATACTTAAAATAAAAAAGCTTATTAAATCTATCCAACCGGTTGAGCATATAGGGGTCACCGCAATCTGCGGCCCATACTATGGCAATTGGATGTTTTGGAGTACGGGCAGCTGCAACACCCCAATGTACAGGGTGTGGCACCGCAATAGAAACCAGTAAATTATAGCCACTTTCTCTTTGTAAAGCGCTTTTCACCAACCTTCTTAATTCAATATCAGGGTATTCAAATAACAGGTTGAGCAGCCTGTTTGCAATTCTGCCATACATACTGGCAAACCTGTTACCATTGGTAGAAAACGGTTTGAATTTTTTTGTGCCTAGGTGCTGTATGGTGAGCTTATGCTTTTGTTCAAATGCAGGATGCAATGCCTCGTCTCTTGGCGTGATTACGGTTACTTCATGTCCTTGTTTTGAAAACTCCTTTGCCAATTCAGTTGTTCTATTGGCCCTGGGGGAGTTCATGGGATAAAAAGTAGCCGCTACTATCAGTATCTTTTTTCTATCCATTTTTTAATACTGAAAGATGAGCTACAATCCTTTCGGCTGTGTGGCCGTCCCACAAAGGCGGAATGGCACCTTTTTTCCATTTGCCTTCAAACAATTTTTTCAGGGCTGGTGCTATGTTTGCAGGGTTTGTGCCAATCAATTCATTGGTACCAATGCTGCAGGTTTCCGGCCGCTCGGTATTGTTTCTTAATGTGATGCAGGGAACACCCATTACCGTAGTTTCTTCAGTTATTCCACCAGAGTCTGTTATTACTGCTTTGGCATGTAGCACCAGGTAATTAAATTCCAGGTATCCCATAGGATCTACAATGTGGAGGTTAGGAGCGCCAATACCGAGGGCTGAAAAAATCGCTGCTGTACGGGGGTGAATCGGAAAGATAACCGGCAACTCATCAACATTTGTTACGATCTCCTGAATTAATTCTTTCAGAACTGCACCTTCATCAACGTTAGCCGGACGGTGCAGTGTCATCACCAAATAATTTTTAGGGGTGAGATGAAGCGAATCGAAAACAGCTGGTTTAGCAAACCGGGGTAAATTTTTCAGTAGCGTGTCAATCATTATATTACCAACAAAAAAAATTCGTTCTTCTTCAATACCCGCTTTGCGTAAGTTTTCGTTTGCTAATTCAGTAGTGGTAAAGAAGTAATCCGTAATACTGTCGGTCACCATCCGGTTAATTTCTTCTGGCATAGTCAGGTCGAACGAACGGATGCCGGCCTCAATATGTGCAACCTTAGTTTGTGATTTTTTTGCTACGATGCTACAGGCCATTGTTGAAGTAACATCACCCACTACTACCACCAACTCTGCCGGGTTGGCAAGCAATTCCTTTTCAAAAGCTATCATAATAGCAGCGGTTTGTTCTGCCTGGCTGCCTCCTCCACAGGCAAGATTGGCGTCAGGAAGCGGAATATTCAATTCCGTAAAAAATGTATCACTCATTTTAGCATCATAATGCTGACCAGTATGCACCAGCCGGTATTGAATGGGAGCTTTCAATTCCTGTGCTTTTTGAATTGCATGAATGAAAGGTGCAACCTTAATAAAATTAGGACGGGCTCCGGCTATGATGGTAATTTTTTGCACTGCTTGCTAGTAATGTATAAGTATGTGTTTACGTTAATAATAAAAGAATTGATAATCAAGATAACATAAACCACTTAACTGTTTAGATTAATTCTGATTCAACATTAAATACCTTCATCCATAGCCCAAATTGGATAAGACGCCAATAACTGTAGCTGAATGGGACAGTTCCGTCGACTACTTTGTCGAAATATTCCAACGCTTCCGGCTTGAGTATTCCTTTAGAAAGGCTGACAGATTTTATCAACATTTGTTTAAATTCTGCAGTATGGTCTGTCCGCATCCAATTCTGCTCGGCTGTAATAAAACCAATTTTATCTTTTCTGTTGAGTATTGCGGCAGGCAAAATATCCTTGAGACCATGCAACAAAAGTTTTTTTAACTCTCCAATTCCATCCAAATAAGCTGCAGGTAACTGACTTGAAAACTCTACAAGTCTATGATCGAGGAAGGGCACCCGGGCTTCTATAGAATTTGCCATAGACATACGATCTTCAAAACGCAAGTATTTTTGAAGTGGGTCATGTAGCAACTGCCGTTGGGTTATATTAAAAATGCTATTGCTTTTATAGGGAATATTGCTATGAGGATGGAGCGGTAATGCCCTTAAGTGCTTTAATGAAATAATTGATTTTAATGCCTGGTGACTTTTTACTTTATTACTAAAATATCTTTTTACAAAAGCTGGCACCAGATGATAACAAAGGCTTAGATACACTTTAAAATAATCTGGTTTTCCCTTGCCATAAACTTGAACAATCTCTTCCTTAATTTTTTTAAATTTTCCCTGTTTTAAAAACTCCACCAAGCGAAATGTGTTAAAGGAACCATATCCGCTCAAATATTCATCTGCGCCTTGGCCATTTAATAATACTTTTATATTAGATTGTTTAGCAGCAGCATATACCTGATAACTTGCCAATAAACTTTGGCTTTGGGTTGGTTCATCATTGTACCAAATCAATTCTTCAGTTTTTTCAAAAACATCTGCTACCTTTAAATACACATAGTTAGTTTTTGCATTTGTTACTTTAATGACTTCATCTACCCATTTTTTTTCATTTGACCACTCTTCTGATGAACAGAAAGAAAAAGTTTCCTGAGCATCTTGTTTGTTGGCTTCTTTTAGTAAATTGTCTATTTCACATACTATAGCAGAAGAATCCAAGCCTCCGGAAAGGGCTGCCCCTACTACCACATCACTCATCAAATGATCTTTCACAGAATTTTTAAATAGCGTTTCAAATTTTTTTGCTGCCTCTTTAAAGCTGCCGTTATAGCCTTTAAATAAAGGTTGATACCATTTTTCAGTAATTATCTTACCAGACGTATCGGTGTTTATATTGTATATAGAAGCTTTGTAGCAATGCCCTGGCGGTACGTGAAAAACTCCTTTGAACATGGTTTCATTGGTATGGTCTGTCATATTGTACAGCAAATAGTCCAAAGCCCGTTGCCCGTTTAAAATGGCTTTCCAGCGTGGCAAAAATGTAAATTGCTTTATTTCGCTGGCAAAGCAAAATGATTGCTGAGGGCTATACCAATAGTATAGCGGCTTTATACCATAACGATCTCTAGATAAAAAAATCTCCTTTGCAATTGTATCATAAATACAAAATGCCCACATACCATTAAATTTTTGCTGACAGGCAGAACCCCACTCAGCATATGCTGCAAGTATTACTTCCGTATCTGTTAATGAAACGAAATTGTGCCCAAGAATAGAAAGTTCTTTCTTAAGTTCTTTATAATTATAAATTTCACCGTTGAATGTAATCCAATAACGAGTATTATTATAGCACATTGGTGAATGCCCCATAGGTGATAAATCGATGACAGAAAGCCTGCGATGCCCAAGAGCAACCTCAAATTCATAAATAGGTTCATCGTTAATATTTAACGCAGGTTTAGAGGGAGATCCACTTTCATAAACCTCTTTAGGAGTGACATCATCTCCCATTATTAGCAACTTGCCCGAAGCATCAATTAATATATATCCTACATCATCAGGACCCCTGTGGCTTATTGGATCTGTAAATGCTTTTAAACCCCTGCTATTATAACCATTTGCTAAGTCCTTATTGATAATTCCAGAAATGCCACACATGAATGATGTAAATTTTTAAAAAATTAATAAATTAATACCTTATGAAATTAGCTACTAATAACGCCCCCAAAAAAAATCATTATTTATTTGTCAGAAATAACTATCCGTGATTTTTAAAGCCTTTTTAATTTCACATATAATGAAACCTTCAATTTTATACAAAATAGGTAGCTAATAAAACAAAAAGGAGAAATATTATAAAGCCTGCCATAAATTTTAAAAGGAGGGGATACTTTTTCAAGTGAAAGCTTTTCAAGGCCCAACGCTACCAGCTTTTCATTTGTGCATATTGTACGCTTCCAGTTTCCATATTGAAAACTAGCCTCAATAGCAAGCAACACAAACTTTATCATTGGCTGGTTCAAAAAGACCTTCTGTGTTTTGCTTAGTTCAGAATTATCGTAAAATAATTTGAGATTTCCCGCTGCTTTTATAAAGCCATTAATAGCTTTATCCGAATAGAACAGACGGGAGTTTGTTGCGGATCCAAGCCTGCTTGTTCTCAAATAAAAGGAACCCCCTTCAAAAACACATCGTTCTGCAAAGCAAAGTATCCGTGTAATAAATTCTCCGTCTTCTAAGTAGGGAATATCTGAAATAAACCTTAAGGCTGCATCATTGACAAATCGTGTTCTGTAGAGTATAGCCCAAGTTCTGTCAGGATCTGTTTTGCCATCTCCTCTTGAAATGTTGTAGGCATCAATACCCGAAAAAATCTTTTCTTTTTGCTCTAAATAAAATATTTCTTTTTTGATAGAATTATCTACACGCAGGAAAGTATATCCCAAAAAAACGATATCCGCTTTATTTCGAACTGCACAGGATAGTATCCGGCTGAAAGAATTAACTTCTACATAATCGTCCGGATCAATAAAAAGAAGATAATCACCTCTTGCTTTATCTATTCCTGCATTTCTGGCTAAGGATACACCCCTGTTTACCTGATCAATAAACACAATGTTACCAAAGCCCTCCATCAATTGTAAAATAATTTCTCTGCTGTTGTCAAGGGATCCATCATTTATAATAATGATCTCATATTCACCCCTATCAATATCTTGATTTTGTAAACTATAGATACACTTTTCGATATAGTCGGCTACATTGTATACAGGTATTATAATACTTAAAAGCATATTTTAAGTTACCTAATTGATCGTCTAGCTTGCATAAAAGATGTTTTTGCTTCCCATTTGAAATATTCGCTTTTTAAGATAGATAATGTAATTAAATGGATTCAAGTAAACAGTAGCTATTTTATACAACATAATAAAAAAAGCAGTTTTTTTATTCATCCCTGCCAATTGAAAAAACTTTGCCATTATTAAAGTAAAACGTTTGCTGCCTGCAATATCCCATGGCAAAAATGGATAGACATTTTTCTTTAAAAACGGACCTGATTTTAAATACAATGGTTTAAAAAGTCCGAAATTCAACATATTGTTAGATGCTGCTTCATGCTTACGATAACCCACCGTTGGCTTTAGAAAAAAGTATAATTTATTACCGGCCTTTGTAAGCTTTAGCCACATAGGATAGTCTTCTACCAACTTATTTTCCTCATCAAATCCATTTACGTGCAGTAATGTTTGTTTATTAAAAAAACTGGAAGGAGTATAGGTAATTCTGTCACTCAAAAGCAGCAGTTTATATTGATCTTCTGCACTAAAGGTAGTACGCATTAGGTTCATTGGATAGCTGGCTGGTAATACTGTTAACATTTTTTCAGTTACAAATTCGTCCAGATAAAGTAGTACTTGGGAAAAAATTATAGCAGCCCGGGGATTGTTTGCAATAAATTGCATATTATCTGCTATGCATTTGGGCAACAATATATCATCACCAGCAATTAATTTAATCCATGCTGCATTGGATGCTTTAATGCAACGGTTGCAATTAGCAGATACCCCTGTATTCTTCGGTACCGTAATAATTTCAGTTCTTACAAAACGACCTTTATTTTTAGCAATCCAATTTTTGCACAACTCTACTGTGTTGTCTGCCGAGCAATCATCAGAAACAATAAGTTCAATATTTTGCCAGGTTTGTGCCTTTGCGCTTTCAAGCGTTTCAACAACAAATTTTGCCGAATTGTAAGTAGTAACGATGACAGAAACCAATTGCTCTTTCAAGATAACTTATTTTGATACGATTGTACTTGCCGAATTTCGAAGAGATAATAATATTTAATGCTAGTTATAATTAAACCGGATAACCCATAAGCATTTTAATTATGCTTGCTGTTTTAAAAGTTTTTTTAAGGATAAGTATAATTTTACCGCCAGGTAATTTGCCTCATAAAAAGATCTTCTCAATAACCTTTTTGTTTTGCCCATCGGTATTTTTGAATAATAATAATTTTCAAAATAATTTAAAATGTCGGGCCTTGTCATGCGTGAAATTAATGGGGTTCTCAACGCACCCGCCCAATGAATTAATAAAGGGTGGTCATTACCACTAATCACGTTTTCCAAGGAGATTTTTTTTTGATCTTCTTTATTTTCGCTCCATACCATGTAATTATGGGCCAATAATTTCATCCCATCTCTTTTATTTAATACGGGAAAAAGAAAGTTGAATACAGACTGGTCTACCAACGGAAAAATGTCCCTGTCTTTCCAGAAAGGAAATTTGTCAAAATCGAAAAATGGATCGAGGTCTGATTTTTTTAATAAGCCTCCTTTATAAAATAACTGTCCGCAATTGAAAGAATACCCAGGGTAATAATAGAAAGGATTGGTGTTTTCAGCCCTTCTCGTATCAAAATAAGTTTTGGTAAAATAAGGTGAATAGGGATCTGTGCCAGGCTCAGGAGTTACAATTACATCCCATGTTGCTGCATCCAGTAACCATGACTGATCGAGCAACCGGCCAATCATCACTATATCGCAATCTAAAACAAAAAATTGCTGTCCTTTAAATCGTTCGTCTGTATAAAAAAATATTTTTGCGGCAGAAAGCCCAAACTGTTTGATTGGATACTCCAAAATTTTTACATCCCAATACCGTTCCAATTCAGTCGTATCAAAAGTGCCCGCTAATTCATCTTTTAAGTAATAGATAGGTATAGTTGGATAATAATGTCGAATGCTTGCAACGCAAATTTTGGCTAAAGGGTAATCATTTTTGGGGCCGCAAATTAAAATATTCATACTTATACTTTGGTAATTTATAGTGCTAATCAAACAAATTGATTTTCATGAATAATAGATCAAAAACATGAAATTTATTTCTTCTTCGAAATTATATTTCGGAAAAAAGACAATACGTCGAGCCTATTATTAAGCTCAACAAAGGAAAATGCAAGTGAGGTTATTATTATAGGAATAGTATACAAGTAGCCTTTAATTCCGTTGAAATTCCTCACTAACAAAAAGCACAGTACTGCAAGTGAAAAATGAATCATGAAGATTTTTAAAAAACCAGATTCAAATAAAAAATTATACTTCCACTTAAGTATAATAAATGTTTGAAAAACACCAAGAATATATGCTACAATAAATGCAATACCAATTCCATTAAGTCCAAAAAACCTATAAAAAAGCATGTTTAATAAGAGGGTATAAATATTGGCCGCTAATTCGCTAATGAAAAACAATTTTGTATCTCCTTTTGCAATAATCATTAAACTCATGGCCCATGTTATCATTTTTAAAAAAATACCCAGAGCCACATATTGCATCATTTCATTAATTGCAAAAAACCTTGATGAATACAGAATGGATACAATAAAACTAATAAAAACTATAAAAAAGGATAGAATAGGTGCTATTATTAAAATACCCATTTCTGCCTGTTGGTTAATAACGGAAGCTGCTTTTTTATTATCGGAGGATACTTCAGAAAGTTTGGGGAAATAATCTGTTATCATTGCTGTAAAAATCATTCCTACATAACCATTAATTATTGCAAAACCTGCATTATACAAGCCTACTTGTTCTACCCCTCCCATCCTGCTAATGTAAATACCTAAAATATATGAAATACCTAGCCCTATCAAATTAGTTAAACTAAGTATAAAGCCCATTTTTAGCATGTTTAACCCTTCGGATTTTAAAACTAAAAAATTGATTTTTTTTCCTTCAACTTTAATTTTAGAAGAAAAGAAAATTGTAATCATAAGACCAAATACTGAGGTAATAATAATAGCGGGAACAATCCCTTTTTGGCCTAACCAATAATAAATTGGTATCGAAAGCAACAAACCTACTACCGATCCAGCCATATTTGCTTTGGCAAGTAATTGTAGCTTTCTCATACCCTGTAAAACCACTAATTGACCCGTTGATAATTGTCCCAACAAAAGGATGATAGATACAACCCTGAATGCAATTGTGTAATCTGTATTATTAAACGTAAATCTACTTAACAAAGGAGCTAATAGAAAAGTGATGAAAGTACCAAGCAAACCGGTGATCCACACTAATCTTTTAAAAACAGCCACCACCGTGGACATACGGTCATTATTTTTGCTGGCGTATGCTTCTGCCACATTTTTTACAGCGCTGGTACCAAGTCCAAAATTTGTAATGCTTGCAATGAGACCTGTGGTAGAGTTTAATAACCCTGCTATGCCCATTCCAGCAGGGCCAAGTAGCACAGCTAAAAATTTGGAACGTACAATTCCAATAATAATATTAAAAATCTGTACCCCTCCAAAAAGAGAAGTGGCCTTCATAATTTGACGATAGGATGATCTTTCTTCTGACAATTGATGGATTATTTATTACTAGTTGGGTTAAAAGCTATTTACTGCTTCTGCAACCCTTGCCATTTCAGTTGCCTTTAATACTGAACTCATGGGTAAACTTAACACCTCCTGGTGTATTTTTTCTGTGATGGGAAACGACAAATGATTCCATTGCCAATAGGCGGGTTGTTTGTGTGGAGGAATAGGGTAGTGTATCAGCGTTTGTACGCCGTTGGCTTCGAGGTGTTTTTGTAAAAGATCCCTGTTGCTAGTTCTTACCACAAACAGGTGCCATACATGACTACGGTCGTTAAGAACTGATTTTTTTTCTTTGGCTGTTTCCGGGGGGGCAATACCACTGTTGCTAATGTGATCTATGTAATATTGGGCAATCGCTCTCCGGTGTTGATTATCTGCTTCCATTCGATGTAGCTTTACCCTCAAAGCTGCTGCCTGTATCTCATCGAGCCTTGAGTTTAAACCAATGTACTCATTTTGATATTTCACTTTTGAACCATAATTGGCGAGGGTTCTTACCATTTCAGCCAGACCATCATCGTTGGTAGTTACGGCGCCGGCATCTCCTAAGGCACCAAGGTTTTTACCGGGATAAAAGCTGTGCCCGGCAGCGTCTCCAATGTTTCCTGATCTTTTTATTGTGCTGTCCGCACTTAGGTATTCTGCCCCCTGCGATTGGGCCCCATCTTCAATTAACTTCAGGTTGTATTTAGATGCCAGTTTTTCTATTTCGGGATGCATGGCTATTTGCCCATACAAATGCACCATCATAATGGCTTTGGTGCGATCGGTTATTTTTTCCTCTATTAAAAAAGGATCAATATTGTAGGTGTTGATATCTGGTTCTACCAGCACTGGTACCAACCGGTTATCCGTAATCGCTAGCAAAGAAGCAATGTAAGTGTTGGCAGGCACAACGATTTCGTCGCCTTCATTCATCAGCCCCATTTCCATCCAGGCTTTTAATATTAACCGGAGTGCATCCAACCCATTGGCTACACCAATGCAGTGTTTAGTGCCGCAATAGGCGGCGTATTCTTTTTCAAACTGTTTGGTTTCGTCCCCCAGTAAAAACCAGCCGGAATGCACGACCCTCTGTACAGCCTGCGACAAAGCAGGTTCAAAGGATTGATTAATGGCGTGAAGGTCAAGAAATTTAATCATATCGTTTTACGCATTGTTTGAATACGCTCATTTTTAGATTCTACAATATATCCGTTTTTGCTATACAGTTTGATTGCATTTGTGTGGCTTGTCAAAACTTTTAACCAAACGGTTTTAATCCCAAAATCTTTTGCTTTTTTTTCCATTTCGAATAATATCAGGGTACCAATTCCTTTTCTCCAGTATTGTTTATCTCCGATATATCCCCAATATTCAGCATCTGATTGGGTTATATTTTTTAAGCCGCAAACGCCAATTTTATTATTTGAAAATTCAATCCCCTTTATAAAATAATCCTGTTTTGAAGCCAAGGAATTAAACCATTTTAATTGTTGGTCTGGAGAAAAATCAGGCGTATTGGTAAGCGCTTTAATTTCAGGGTCATTCAACCATTTCCATGATAATTTTAAAAAATCTACGGTATAATCAACTACTTTAATTTCCATCTCACCGTATAGGTATAGTTCAAAAACTATTCTAAAATTTTACTAAAAGAAAACTTACAAGAAATGCTGCAACCTATGCTTTCTTTAAATTCACAAAGGCCATAGTTGGGAATCGAATCTTCTGTTGAAGGGCCAATATCAATAATGTTAAGGTTCAACTGATGGTAATGTTCAAACACTTTGGAAGATAGAAAATTCATGGTTTTCAAATTGGCATATTCCGGTAAATCGCCCCAGTAAATTACCTGCACAATACCTGACGCTACATGAAAAACAATGGCTGCTGCAACTGCAACGGCTGCCTCATTTTCCACCAAAAAAAAATCGGCGGGTATTACTGCGGCCGAAGTTTGCACCTGCTGCCAGGTCATCCTCAACGGAAAGCTACGGGCTTCCCTGTTTTGCCGGATTATGTTATAGGTAGTTTCTTTTTCTACCTCCAAAACTGCCTTCTTAAAAGAAAAATTATTTGCCAGTGCAATCTTCAAATTCTTCCTTGCATTGTACCAAATGGAACTAGGATATTCCTGCGTGAATGATGCAAGCTGGTAAGCGTAATTCAAATCTGTTTTATCAATATGGAAACCATTTCTGTAGAGGCTGTTGATTTGCTTTGCCAAAAACGACTCCTGGTAAATGGTGGGAGGCAGTGTGATTTTTATGCCCGACAGTTCCCTCGTTTTTGCCCATTTATTTAGTAAGATAATTGCTTCGTCTATATAGCTGATTCTTACGTCTTCCTGCAAAAAACTAAACCCTCCAAATGGCGCAGAAAAGGGCGACAGGAAGCTGTTATTTCCGATGCCCCCAATAATCCCTAGCCTGTATTTACTGTCTTTAAAAAGCAGGTAATGCACGCTGTCACATTTATCAGCATTTACATTATTAAAACCAGCACTGCCAAAAATATGATAGGGGTTAGTAATGATCCGGGTATATTCCTTTTCTGATACCGCTACAATTTCCAATGCTTAAATGTTGAGTAGTCCCTTATATAATCAGCCTCTTCAAAGATGGTAGAAGCAAGCACCAGGCAAATTGATCCGGATGAAAAATTATCGAGTTCCCGCCATAATCCGGCAGGCATGTACAAACCCATATAGGGCCGTGATAAATGAAAAGTGCGTTTTACGTTTCCATCATTTATGATGATATCAAAACTTCCACTTGCTGCGACAATCAATTGTTGAAGGTCTTTGTGTGCATGACCTCCACGGGCCTCACCTCCCGGCACATCAAACAAGTAGTAAATGCGTTTGATATCAAAAGGTATTTCCTGCTGGTTGTTGATAGCGGTAATACTGCCTGCAGGATTGTAAATTCTTGGCAGCTGCAGTATGGTACAATCAAATACCGTTGCTTTGCTCATGTAAAGTTTGTTTAAACATATCAAAGTCACGAATATAATCTGCTGCATTATAGGCTTCGCTTGATATATGCAGCCCAAGCGAATTGGTTGAAAAGTTTTCCATTACACGCCAGCTTAATGCAGGAAGGTAAAGCCCGTAATAACTTCTGTTTAAAGAAAATTTCTCTTCTATACCGTCTGCCCTTTTTACCATCACATCAAAACTACCACTTAGGGCAATAATGATTTCCTGCTGCTTTTTGTATGCATGGGCACCTCTTTTTTCACCTCCGGGTACATCATAAGTCCAAAAAACCCTGCCAATTGAAAAAGGTAGCTGATCGGGGCTTTGTAAAAAACTAAGGTTGCCACGAGGGTCAGTAATTTTAGGAAAATGTATTAGGCAGGGGTTCATCAGGAATCTGGAATTATATAAATAAATACCTCAAACAAATATTAGCCAATAAAATTATTTTTTAGTTATTATCACCTGTAGTTTAACCATGATTGGTTTTAAATACCCTGCTAATGATTTTTTTCCACCAGGGTTGGTCTTTTTCATCAACGGTATAGCCGTACCCATAGCCATAGCCATACGTATAACCATAACCATAGCCATATCCTTTACCATACCCATATCCCAATACTTTTTTATTAACTATGGCGTTAAACACAATATTCATATTAGGCATGGTGTTTTTTTGATGAACGTCATTGATCATTTTTAAAAAGACACTGTTGGTGAAATTATGGCGAATAATATACAAGGTAAGGTCTGCATGTACTGCCAGTAATTTTGCATCTGTAACAGAGGCCACCGGTGGTGAATCTACCAGCACATAATCAAAGTTTTTTTTCAGGAAATCCATCAGTTCCGCCATATTGGGGCCGCCGATTAATTCTGCCGGATTGGGTGGTACGGGACCAGATGAAATCACATTAAAATTAGGGATGGTAGGATGTTGCTGTATAATATCTGCAATGCTTGCATTGCCAATTAAATAATTGGTAATACCAGGCTCCCGTTTGATGCCAAGTGGTTTACTTATTTTTGGCTTTCGAAGATCAAATTCAAGTAATACTACTGTTGCACCAGTCAGGCATAAACTTACCGCTGTGTTGATGGCAACAAAGCTTTTACCCTCATTGGGGATGGAGGAAGTAACCAAAATTGTTTTCCCCTTTTTGTTATTGGTGCTGGCTGCGGTGGCAAAACTTAGGTTGGTTCTTAATTCCCTGAATTGCTCGGATATTAATGTTCGCAATCCTTCGCCCACTACAATAGGAGAACCTGTTTTATTAGGCTTATATACCAATTCTCCAACTATGGGAATCGCTAGCCTGTTTTCTATCTGCGACCTGAACAATAAACGGCTGTTGGCAAATTCTATCAAATAGATATATAACACGGCGATTAATAAAAAAACAACGATGCTGATAGAAAAATAATTCTGCCGGTTAGGTGCTATTAGGAAACCGCCTTCCGGTTTTTCTAACACCCTGAAATTAGAAACGATTGATGCCGCTGCAATTGCAGATTCTTCCTTTTTCTGCAATAAAAAAGTGTATATAGCATTTTTAATCCCCTGCTGACGGCTGATATCCAATAAAGTTCTTTCTTTTGCGGGAATTGCGTTGATAGTAGAAGCAATACTGGCATTGTCTGCCTCTAGTTGTTTACGACTTGCCTGCAGATTGATTTTTAGATTGTTAATACTAACCAATACACTGGGCTTTAGTTTAGCAACCATTTGTTCCAATACTTCTATACGAGGATTTTTTTCACCCGATACCTGTTTAATACTTTCTAACTCAAATTCTGCCTGGTATAACTGGTTTAACAAGCTATTGAGAACAATATCTGAAATCCCGAGTGTGGCAGGTACAGCATTGCTGTTTTTATTCCTGTTATTTACATATTTGGCCACTTCTCCCAATACCTCCAATTGCACATCTAATTCTCCAATTTTAGTATCTGAGGATCTTATTTTGTTGAGATATAGTGATCCTTCAGCTCCAAGGTCTGTGATACGCTGGCTTGTTTTATAATCCTGCAATCTTTTTTCAACCCCTGTAAGTTCATTGGCAATTAAACCAAGCCTGCCATCCAGAAACTTTTGGGTGTTTTCATAAATACGGCTCTTATAATCTAACAGCGAAATGCCATACATTTCAATGAGGGTATTGAGTATAAGCGCTGCCCGCTCTGTAAATACGTCAACATAAATAATATCAAGAATGGAAGATTGCTTGGAAATGGGCGCAACAGAAAGTGCGCTTTTCAATTGCCTGGCCATGTTTGCTACGGGCATTACAAACACAATAAATTTACCATTAGAACTTTGGCTGGAATATCTTTCATTGATATGCCATCGTATATTTCCAAAACTGCTCGTTACAAGACTATCTGATGGATACAGAACTCCATTATATTTTACCTGATTCCCAATTATTTTAACTTCACCGCTCACGGATGTTTTGATAGAATCCGGGTTTGCCAGTTCCAATGTTGCAGGCAGGTTTTTATATAACTGGCCGGTCTTGATATTTCCTTTTCCGCTGTAGGCAACATTTAATTGCAGTTTGCTCACCACTTTTTTCAACAGGTCCAACGATCGGATGGTTTCAATTTCTTTTTCAGTTTCGGCGGTTAAATTCCTTGTATCAATTTTTATAATTTCCTGCAGATTGGCACTTTTTTCCTGGGAATCGTCGTTAATTATAATCCTTGTTTTTACCTGGTAAATTGGCGTGGCATACCGCAATAATATATAACCTGTGCTGTAACCTATTATAAGCGCCAACGCAATCCAGGGCCAAAAAGGAAAAAGCCTGAACAAGAGGTACTGCAATTGCTGGTTTTTTTCCAGCGAATTTTCCTGCAGGTCTGCATCATTACTAACCTTTATATTGGGCATATTTGCTGACATACTGTTGAAATGGGTTAGCTGGTTGGAATTATTTTTTAAAAAAAGCAGTTAGAAAAATATTACCTGCGTAAATTAATAATGGTTAGTAACAAGGATAATCCTACTGCTACTATGGTTAAATACTGGGGTATGCCCGACCGGCTTATAAATTTAGCTTTAACCGGTTCTACATACACCACATCATTTGTTTTTAAATAAAAATAAGGTGAATTAAAAATGTCTTTCGATAACAGGTTGACTCTAGCTGTTTTTCTTTCCCCATTCACCTCTCTAATCACCAATATGTTATCCCGCCTGCCAAATTCAGAAATATCGCCTGCCATGGTTATGGCTTCCAGAATGGTCATTCTTTCATTGGTCATACTAAAATGGCCACCTCTTCCGTTTACTTCACCCAATACAGAAACCGAATAATTTAAAAACCGAACATTAACAACAGGATTTTTAGTATAAACTTTAAACTGTTCTGTTAAAAAAGACTCAAGCTCAATCCTTGTAAGGCCTGCTGCCTGTATTTTCCCGAGATACGGAATTTTAATTGTACCATCGGCTTCTACCAAATAGCCAAACACTGATCCAATCGTTGTTGCAGCACCCCCTTGAACCATACCATTTCCCGAATTTAAAACTAGTAAATCAGCAGTATTGCTACCACCCACTGTTATTGACAGCTGATCATTTTTTTGAATAAGATTAGCAAAGGAAGTTTGAGAATTTTTGATAGTTGTAGCGGTGCTATCCGCTAAATCATTAAGGTAGATTAACTTTTTGGAAGATACACAGGAGGAGAATGAAAATATAAAAACAACCAGGAAAAAGAAAAATAAATATTGCCTTATTGTAAGAAACATGTGATAAGTTTTGCGGAAGTTATTATTTAAATGTTGGATATAAAATATACAATGAAGTTATTGCTTATAATTTTTTGTAAAGTGCTGCAAATTGTGTTGCAAAATATATTAACCGCTTGTTTAATGGTATTAGAATTTCTTTCCCATTTAACTATTTTACAGCAACCAACTATACCCTTTAAATTCAAAATTACATGGCTTCGCCACTCTCAGTGACAGCTAAATAAGGTAGAATAATGGAATATATTCCAGTATTACTTGTGGACGGCATTTTTTGAATTATCGTTTTAATAGTAAAACATATTATTATCAACAAAAAAAGCTACTGTTTAATGGTAGCTAATATGATTATATTATGTGCTTTAAAACATTTATTTCCGCATTCAAAGATGCGCAAATGTAGCCTTTTTTAAAGAAGAAACAACCCGATTTCATCATGATGCAGTCCAGTTATTTATTAGATTAAATTATAGAGGTAATAACAAAAGCGCTATGATTTGTTAACCACCTGCTATGCTACTCAATTAATCCAAATAAGTTAATCCGGGTAGTATTTAAAACAGATATTAATAACACCTGTGCAAAGCGTTGTTTTAATGAGTAATTGATAATAATTCACATTGTTGCCTGGTTAGTTGCCGGGATATAACCCGGGTTTTAGTGATATTTTTTATGTTGCAATCCTGGTTGTCAATCACAAAGCGATACAAAGTTACAGGCAAGCATGATTATACTTTTAATTACCTCCTAGCAACAACTCCTTAACAACTAAAAAGTAATACTCGGGTAATATTAGGAGGAGTCCGTGTTTTCGGTAGACTGACCAGGATATTAAACTTACAACGGCAAATTGCCATACAACCAACGTACATTACTGTATGTCGCTGCTACATTGTTGTATGTTGGTGCTGCGTTGTTATATGTTCTTGCAGTATTATAGTACGATTTGGTGGTATGGTGGAATACTTCTTCGGTATTGCTGTATAACATCAACATACATTCATTGCGAAAAACTTTAAAAATGCAAAACAGTTGGTTTTGTTGGTAGAACATTGGGCAAAGACCGGCGGGTTTGAGATAAAGTCCGGTGAACAAAGCCCTTCTTCAAAGGCGATGTCTCTGTATCAGGCCTGTGAGGGTAGCAGGGCTCGCCGTTGTTAGGAACGGAACTCAATTTCATTAAAAAATGGCATTATGATTCGGAATAAAACGAGTGCTGCCCGGCTAACCCAAAAACAAAATCGTCAGCAGAGATATCCCCTGGGAAAACAACATTATATGCTTACTAACAACAAGTTCATACAAAGAGACATTACCTGGAAAACAGCTTTATTTAAATTTTTTTATGAATACAGTGTGTTCTAAGTGGAACAGTTTTTAAAAACATACTCTTATTAGTATAGCGCTGACAAAACAGTGCCATTTTTCAAGTTATGTTAACTTATAAAAAGATCAGCGTCAGTTTTTCAAGAAACGCTGATGCCAACCTTGCTAAGAAAGCAGGTTACATTGTTAGTTGCCTTACCGGCAATCCTAATTTTACCAGTCCGGTACCCTACCTGCTAGAGCTGGGCTTGCTGGTAGAAAAGTACGAAGCAGAACTGATAACTGCTAAAGGCAACGACCGTATTGCGGTGGCCATAAAAAAAGCCAGCAGGAGGCTACTGGAGCAAATGCTGAATGAGATGGGCATTTATGTGATGCACATTGCTAAAGGCGATGAAGCAATCCTTGCCGGCAGCGGTTTTTCCCTTACTAAAATACCCGAGGCAAGAAATATTACCAACCCTGGTAATATTACGCTGAGTAATGGTGTAAGTTCAGGACAAATTAAGGCCAGCATAAAGGCCGTAATTGGTGCAAGAAGCTATTTGTTTAACCTGGCTGCTGAACTTCCTGCAGAAAAAACGGCCTGGCAAAGCTATCCCACTTCTAAAAGTCAGTTTACGTTTACTGATTTAACGCCGGGTAAGCAATACTGGATAAGGGTGGCGGCTATCGGCACCGGTACACAGCTTTCATATAGTCCGGTGGTATCGCAATATACCCAGTAAGGCTACAGGTAAAATGGGTAAAGGCACCGGATTGGTATCTGGTGCCTTTAATTAAAGTTGGTATTTACATCATAAATTTATCTTTTGTAACATAGAGTGATCAACTATTTAAAGTCGATAGTATCCGCATCTCCTCCTTCAACGATAAAATTGGTTGTGATCCTGTCAGCTGAAATACCGGCATTTTCTACCAGGTAAGCTTTTATCAGTTCTACTTTTTTAACCGCAAGTGCCTGCATCCGCTTATTGGCTTTTGGATAGGCTGTAATTGTGATAGCACAGGCCGGGTGTTCCTGTAATTTTTTAGCAATAATATTTAGTAAAACTTTGCTATCACTGCTTAAGGTTGCTTTATTCAATCGTATGCTCGGGTAATCGTTAGGGCAATCACCTTTGAGAGATAATTGCAGGTCTGTTATTGCTTTTGTGATAGCAGTACAACATTCCGGTACCGGGCATCTGCCCACGCCGTCAGCATCTACCGGTTGACATTCAGTAGGTGTAATTAATTGTTTATCCTTATAATCCGGTACACCATCACCATCTGTATCTTTTGCGACACCATGAGTATCCACCGGTGCACCGGCAATCGTGTTTGGTTCCCTATCCAACTGATCTAATACACCATCGCCATCCGCATCCTCAAAAACAGGCTTTGGCAATTTCATGTGCCTTGGCTGGTTAATTTCACTGTAGGCATAATCCAGCGGATTCAGCCACCACAGTGGTTCTACCGCCTTTGCTCCCACATTAACATTTAGCCCCAGCGACAGGTAATTATAGGAATCGTAATCACGGGTTAATGCAACATCTCCAACAGGGTGTACCTGCCATTGCTGACCGTCCAGTAAATCTGTTTTAATGAATGTCTGCCTGTCTTCCAACGCAAG
>JANYCA010000110.1 GCA_025360525.1 Chitinophagaceae bacterium
TTTATTTCTTGAATTTGCTCCTTGCAAATTCAAGAATATCTAGTTTTTTATTTAACTCATTAAACGAGAAAATAGTGGCTATTACAATTACAGGTATCGTAACAATATAACGCAGATTACCTGCAAAGAATTTTGCCAGAAAAAAACAAACGGCCGATAACAGAAATTGTATGGTAAAAACCCGGTAAAATATAGCGTTAAATTTGAATTGATATTTCCAATGAAGTATAGTATAACCCTGTAAAATACCTAACCCGTAACAGACAAAAAATGAAATACCCAATCCATCCAAACCATATAAGCGATAACAAAGCATATTGATTCCCAATATATAAGTATTTGCCAATAGCTCACTGTAGAAAAATATTTTAGAATCACCTTTTGCCAGCATCATATAGCCCATGGCCCAACTTACTGTTTTTAAAAAGATACCCAACGCCACATATTGTATCATGCCCGAAATGGGTAAAAATTTGGATGAGTACAACAGTGTGATCACCACATTGATAAAAACCATGAAAATATTTAAAACAGGAGCTATAATCAGTATTCCAATTTCAGCCTGCTGGTTGATTAATATTGCAGATTTATTATTATCATTTGCAACTGCAGAAAGGCGTGGGAAATAATCGGTTACCATGGCTGCAAATATCATCCCTACATAGGTATTAATGATGGCAAAGCCAGCATTGTATAAACCCAACTGGTCAACACCTCCATACCGACTAATAAATATACTCAGTATATAGCCTGTAACCAGACTAATCATACCACTCATGCTCAGTAAAAAGCCCATTTTCAACATCACAGTTCCTTCTGATTTTAAAGTTTCAACCGATGCCTTTACTTTGTCGATACTGATTCTCGAGCTAAAATAATAGGTCAATAAAACGGAAAATACTGATGTAACAAGCAGGGCCGGCACAATCCCTTTAACACCAAGCCAGTAATAGATCGGCAACGAAACCAATAATCCCAACACAGAACCAATTATACTTGCCTTAGCTAAAAACTGTAATTTACGCATACCTTGTATTACCACCATTTGCCCGGAGGCTACCTGGCTCAATAATAAGGTAATAGAAATCCACCGAAAAGACACCGTATAATCTGAGTTACCAAATGTTAATTTGCTTAATAAAGGTGCCAGTATAAATGTCACTAATGTACCCAGCAAGCCTGTAATCCATACGAGTCGCCTGATTACAGATACCACTAAACTTATGCGCTGGCTGTTTCCATTTCCGTTGGCTTCGGCGACACTTTTTATGGCACTTGTACTTAATCCAAAATTAGTAACACTGCTAATTAAGCCGGTGGTAGAAGTGAGTAAGCCAGCTATCCCCATACCTGCAGGCCCGAGTAATACAGCAATAAACTTAGAACGGATAATGCCCATCAAAATATTAAAAACCTGCACCCCCCCAAAAAGAGAAGTGGCTTTCATAATTTGACGATAGGATGATTTTTCTTCTGACAATTGATGACCTAATTAATTCATGATGATTTAATAGTTATTGATTGCAGCAGCAACGGATGCTATATCGCTTTTGCTCAATACCGGGCTCATGGGTAAACTTAACACCTCCGGGTGAATTTTTTCTGTGATAGGAAACGTCAAATGATTCCATTGCTGATAAGCCTGTTGTTTGTGTGGAGGTATAGGATAGTGTATCAGCGTTTGTACGCCGTTGGCTTCGAGGTGTTTTTGTAAAAGATCTCTGTTGCTGTTTCTTACCACAAACAGATGCCACACATGGCTACGATCGTTGGCAACTGATTGTTTGCCAATAGCATTTTGGGGCAGGATGATACCAGCCTTGTTAATATGGGTAAGATAATATTGGGCTACTTCCCTGCGGCGTTGATTGTCAGTTTCCATCCGTTGTAGCTTTACCCTTAAAGCCGCTGCCTGTATTTCGTCGAGCCTTGAATTTAAACCGATGAACTTATTTTCGTATTTTTTTGTAGAGCCATAGTTTGCTATTGTTCTTACCATTGCCGCCAGTACGTCATCATTGGTGGTAACTGCACCTGCATCTCCCAAAGCCCCCAGATTTTTGCCGGGGTAAAAACTATGCCCGGCTGCATCGCCAATATTACCAGATACTTTAACAATACCCGCTGCATTTATATATTCGGCTCCCTGAGATTGTGCCCCGTCTTCAATTAGCTTTAATGAATACTTTGCGGCCAGTTTTTCAATTTCGGGGTGCATGGCTATTTGCCCATACAAATGCACCATCATAATGGCTTTGGTACGCTCCGTTATTTTTTCTTCAATTAAAAAAGGATCAATATTATAGGTATTGATATCGGGTTCAACCAAAACCGGTACCAGGCGGTTATCGGTAATGGCCAGTATTGAAGCAATATAGGTATTGGCAGGCACAATAATCTCGTCGCCTTCTTTCATAAAACCTAATTCCATCCAGGCTTTTAAAATCAGCCGGAGGGCATCAAGCCCATTGGCTACCCCAATGCAATGTTTGGCACCGCAGTAGGCGGCATATTCTTTTTCAAATTGTTTGGTTTCTTCTCCTAACAAATACCATCCGGAATTTACCACCCTTTGTACAGCCTGCGATAAGGAAGGTTCAAAGGATTGATTGATGGCTTGCAAATCAAGAAATTTTATCATCGCTTAGCAGTAGGTTTATTTCAATGGATGAAAGGGTTCGTATTAACTTGGCTGGTGTACCGCCAATAATGGAATAAGGCGGAAAAGATGTATTGACATAACTATTGGCCGCTACAATGCAATAATTGCCTAACTGTACCGCCGGCATGATGATGGCACTTGCCCCAATCCAGCAATGATTACCGATGGTAATGGCTGCTTTCTCTAATGGAAAAATCCGTTGCAACGACGGGGAAGCATTGGGCCCTGAATCGGCCATAATATTTACATTCTGTGCTATGCTTACATTGGTGCCAATGGTTACGGCTGCAGCAAAACCGTTGATGATGGTATTCATCCCAACGTAAGAAAAATTGCCAATTGAAAGAATCGTAGCAGGGCCACCAAATAGGCTGCACCGCTTGGCAATTTTTACATGATCTCCAATAATTACATTATTAAAACTGGTAGAAGGATCTATTTCTACATTTTCTCCCAGGGTTATGTTGGCACATTTCATGTCAGGCTGCTGTTGGCATTGAGTGAATTACTGCAGTAAAATAATCTAAATCTGCATCAGATAATTGTTGATGCACCGGGATAAAAAAAGAAGCTTCGCCATAAAAAATACTGCATTGAATACCATGTGCATATAGGTGTTCTTTTAATGCAGGTAAATGGATACAGGCATCTTTTACCCTAAACATAAACACACCGGGCACTATGCCCTCCCTTAAAGCAAATCTTTCTTCAAACAAATTTTTGTCCAGCGCATTTTTAAGGTAGTTGTAATGAACGATCCTTTTTTCAATGATACTTTTTTCTTCAACAATATAGTGAGACAATACATTTTTAATATACCGCAATTTCAAATCATCCAGCGGAACCGTATTTTTAACAGGCTGAGTGGAAGTTAAAAGACCACCAATTTGCAAGGGAAACATTTTTGGAAAACTATAAATAGCAAAGTCTCCGGTAGTGCCAATCGCACTGCCTTCATTAGTTGAAAAAAAGCTGTGGCAGCAATCTTCAATAATCGGGAGCTTGTATTGCTTTAATGAATCTATTTGTTTATAAGGATATCCAAACTCATGGTTGACGAAAATAATCCTTGTTCTGTCAATTATTTCTCTTGACCAGCTACAGAATTTTTCAATCTCTTTTGTAACACAACTGCTGATGTAAAAATTACCGGAGGAGGTGAAAATAGTCACCACATCTTCCGGCTGAAGATTATACTGCTGTAAGGCTATGTTGATGGCGCTTCTTCCATCCGCAACGTATATAAATTGCCGGTCCTTGAATCGTTCGGTAAAATAATCATCAATCAGATCGGAATCCGGGAACAGGTTATTGATATGAATATCCCGTGTTTGAAAGGGGCTGATGCCGAATGAGGGGAGCAGGTATGGATCCGGATTTAAAACAAACATCAGGCAATGATTTTACTAAAAGAAAACTTACAAGAAATGCTGCAACCTATGCTTTCTTTAAATTCACAAAGGCCATAGTTGGGAATGGAATCTTCTGTTGAAGGGCCAATATCAATAATTTTAAGGTTCAACTGATGGTAATGTTCAAACACTTTGGAAGATAGAAAATTCATGGTTTTCAAATTGGCATATTCCGGTAAATCGCCCCAGTAAATTACCTGCACAATACCTGACGCTAC
>JANYCA010000111.1 GCA_025360525.1 Chitinophagaceae bacterium
GCGGAGTATTCTATGAAACAATTTTATATGGTGACTCAGCATGCAGGTTTGGGCTTTTTAGAGCTAAAGATATTTTCCACAATTTTGTAACAATGGGTTTCATTCATTAAGCCGTATTACTGTTAATATAGATAACACTGACCTTCCTTTTTATAAACTGATAAAATTGAAAAAGCACTGGTGGTGGGCTTCTACAGCTTAGTTTTAAGCAACAGCCGAATTTTGGAAGAAGGCAGAATAAAAGAAAGCAAACAGACAATTTGTATGCTCAGTTTGTACTAACGGGGTATGATGCAATGGCAGCCTGTGTAAGGTATAGATTTTGATTCGATAAGAAGAACTGTATACTTTTAATGATACCACTTTATAAATGTCTTCATCAAATTCGAGATATCTGCAGTCATAATTTGAAAAGGTTTTACTGTAATTAGGCTGTTAAATTATACTTATTAAAAAAATTAAAAAAGATTTTGGTGTTATTAATTTAATTTTATAACTTGCTTCAGTAATTATTCTGATAGGGTGCATTTTCGAAACATACTGGTTAAAAAGCTCTTCGACTGAAATGCTCTTAAGAAAATTAGATGGTAGTTTATAATAAATATCAATAAGTATTCAAAAATAAATATTAAATAGGTTAAGCAATGAGAAGAATCATTTTATTCACCTTGGCATCCTGCTTTTTTCTAATTCAGTCATGTAAAAAAGATGATGGAGCCAATCCTTACGATCAAAATACCCCCATAACAGTCTCGGCCATGCCGAAAATTTCATCGTTTTTGCCGCAAAGTGGTAAAACCGGCGATACTGTTTACATTAAGGGCATCAATTTTACCAGCGCCATTGCGGTAACATTTGGTGGTAAAAGTGCTGGTTCCTTTTCCGTTACATCGGATTCTACCATAAGAGCTATCGTTGGTATTGGATCTACGGGTATGGTAGCAGTTACGAATGCAAAAGGTACAAAAACGCTTCCGGGGTTTACCTATGTAGTTCCCGTTCCACCTGTTACAAACGGTAACCTGGCCTTAAACAAGCCAGCAACTGCATCAACAAGTTTTAATGATCCGCAGCTATCAGTAGATGGAAACCTGGGAACCCGTTGGTCCCTTGCGGCAGCAACTGAAAATGAATGGTATAAAGTAGATCTTTTGGTGGTTAAAAAAATTAACCGTGTGGATATTAAATGGGAGGGCGCTTATGCTTCTGAGTATGCCTTGCAGGTGTCTCTTGATAATGTAACATTTACAACTGTATATTCAACCAATGCAAGTCCTGGTGGGGACGTAAGTAACACCTTTATTCCGGTGAACGCCCGGTATGTAAAGATTTTGCTTATTAAAGGAGCATTACCATACCCAATGTCATTCTGGGAATTCGAAGTATATGCCGATCCTCCCCCTGTCAATTTAGCGTTAAATAAAACAGCTTCTGCATCAACGAGTTTCAATGATCCACAATTATCGATAGATGGAAACCTCGGCACACGTTGGTCACTGGCTGCTGCAACCGAAAACGAGTGGTATAAAGTAGACTTGGGAAAGGTTGAAAGTATTGGACGGATAGACATCAAGTGGGAAGGAGCTTATGCTTCAGAATATGCGCTACAGGTATCAACTAATAATGTAACATTCACAACTGTATATTCAACAACGGCAAGTCCTGGTGGCGACGTAAGCAACACTTTTACTGCAGTGGATGCAAGATATGTAAAGATTTTACTTATTAAAGGAGCATTACCCTATCCAATGTCATTCTGGGAATTTGAAGTATACAAAAAGTAAAATAATTTCAGCTGCAAGCACATCACTTTCTTAGAAATCAACTATAGTATTATGACGAAAAGAAACATATTAATCACGTTGATAGCTGGCCTGTTGACTATCAGCACCGCCTGTCAAAAGGACAAGCATCCAGCTAAAATACCGGTCACAGATACTCCAGTTGAAGTATTAGTAAGTATCTATGATTCGGTGATATTTAACCAGGTTAGGTATATTCTTTCCACTCAATTGCCGAGTGGTGCTTTTAAAGATAATACCGAATCAAATAGTCGTATCACTCCATATTTTGCGAGCATTGCATGCCGTGCACTGCTTAAAAAGCCAACCAGCGAGAATGTGGCGGCTGTAAAAAAATATTTGATATGGTATATGAGTAAACTTAATGGCACTATTAACCCGAATACGGGCCGTACTGAAGTGCCGGGTTCGGTTTACGATTATTTTGCCCCTGGTGAAACTACTAACGGTACCTACGATTCAGTAGATTCCTATGCTGCATTATTTCTATCATTAATGAAAGAATTTGCAGAATTGTCAGCAGCAAATAAAGATTGGGCTAAAGGGTATGCTACACAGCTTAACCTGATCGGTAGTGCACTGGAGAAATGTGTAGATAACGCAAGTAATAACGTTCCTACTACATTTGGCCCCGATGATAATGATGGGCTCTCAATAGATTCTTATGTTCATGGAGCCAAGTATACTATGGACAACTCAGAAGTAAATGAGGGTTTTAAATCGATGTTATGGTTGCAAACAAATGTATTGGGTGGTTCACAAACTGCTCATTTCACATCCCTTTTAGATGGCAACACCAATGCCATGGAGAGCCAGCTTTGGCGTGGTACCATGTATAACTGGAATGACGATGGAAGTGCTGGTGCGACTATTTCCAAATGGACCACCTTCTATGCGGATGCCACCTGTCAATTGTATCCTGGTATATTTGGCGTAATTAGCCCCCTATCACCCCGTGCCAATCTTCTTTACAGCACATTCAACTTTTATTACCCGGCTTGGTCCGCTGGAACAATATACTCAGGAGCCTATCCATGGGCAATAGTAAGTTATGCCGCGGCTATAATCAACGATAAGGCCAGAGTGGATCAATATATAAATCATATACTGTCGATAAACCGGGGCGGTACCCAAAAAGAACTATGGTATGATGCTGAGGCGGCATACGTGATATTGGCAGCTGATAAAATGAAAAATCAAGGAAATACTCCTGTATTTGTTCCTACTCCGTATGTTCCGCCGCCAATCAATACAACGGGTAACATTGCTTTAAATAAAACGGCTACAGCATCAACGAGCTTTAATGATCCAAATTTGTCCATTGATGGAAACCTCACTACACGCTGGTCTTTGGCTGCGGCTACAGAAGGGGAGTGGTATATGGTTGATTTAGGCTCTGTTGGAAATGTTGGTCGTGTCGACATTAAGTGGGAGGGCGCTTACGCTACCGAATATGCCTTACAGGTTTCAACCGACAACGTAACCTTCACAAATGTTTTTTCAACAGTTGCCGGCATAGGTGGCAACACGAGTCATGCTTTCACAGTAGTTCAGGCACGATACGTAAAAATCTTGCTTAATAAGGGGGCACTTCCGTATCCAATGTCATTTTGGGAATTCGAAGTTTATCATCAGTAAATCTTAATTGAAAATCTTTCGCTATAAAATTAAATAAACAAAAAATTATAACAATCTGCAATCATCATTAATGGCATTTACAAGCCTTAATAAATTTCAATTATGAAAAAACTGTTTATAAAAAAACTGGTCTGTTGCTTGTCCCTTGTTTTTCTTCTCTTCTCACAAGGGCTTTGGGCGCAGGATTCCAGGGTTTCCGGCAAAGTTACTGACATAGAAGGCGCACCCTTAAGAGGAGTAACAGTAACAGTTAAAGAATCGGGCAAAGCCACGGCAACAAACGAAAAGGGAGAATTTCAATTGTCGGTTCCTGCTGTTCAAAGTACCATCACTTTTACATTTATTGGCTATGGTTCTAAAGATTACATAGTAAAGCCTGGTGAGTATACCAATGCTGTTTTAGAAACAGTGGCGGATGAATTAAAAACGGTTGTAGTCGTAGGGTATGGATCGGTTACCAGGAAGGAAATAACCGGGGCTGTTTCAGTTATTAAAGGCAGCGAATTAAGAAATATGCCGGTGAGGAGTGCTGTTGATATATTGCAGGGAAAAACAGCCGGTGTAACGGTTTCGCAAAGTAGTGGCAGCCCTGGTTCTGCATCAGTCGTGCGCATTAGGGGCGTTGGCTCGGTTAATGGAAGTACCGATCCACTGTATATAGTTGATGGCTTGCCTCAAACTGATATCAACTACCTTAACCCTAACGATATTGAAAGCATTGCTGTCCATAAAGATGCTTCAGTTGCAGCCATATACGGTTCACGGGCATCTAATGGGGTGATCATTGTCACTACAAAGTCGGGAGCAAAAAATGATAAAATATCTGTTTCGTACGACAGCTATTACGGTGCTCAATCTCCGTGGAAACGGCCATACATGCTTAACGCAACCGATTTTATAACCTATAAAAATCTTGCTGCAAGCAACGCTGGAGCGGCTCCGCAGCTTGACTTCTCATCGCAATCCAATATCGACTCTGTCCTCCGCTTTGTATCGGCTACAACAGGTCCGGATGGTACTGACTGGTGGAACGAAATTACCAGGTACAATGCACCTGTTCAAAATCATAACCTTAGTATAAGTGGAGGCAATAAATCCGTAAGCTTTTTATCAAGCCTGGGATATCTTAATCAAAAGGGTATTATTCAAGGCTCGGATTATGGCCGGCTGTCCTGGCGTAATAACCTTAATGCCAAGGTTGGGTCAAGAATTAAATTAAGCTCCAATTTCGGTGTAATATATGAAGACCGCCAAACAATTGACGAAAACAACCCATTTACAGGTACCATCTTCAGCGGCATGACTGCTGATCCAATTACGCCTGTTTACCGGAATGATCTGCAGGGCCTTCCTTCTTTTTTAGGAGGTATTAAAAACGGCTATGAACCTAACAATGTCTTTTCCCAATACGCCGGAGTTTTATATTCCAATAAGCGCAACCCGGTAGCTCAGATAGAGCGGCTCCGGCAGAATAAATATGAAAGTTTGAGCCTGAAAGGTGGCATTACGGCAGAAATACAGCTATTGAAGCAACTTAGCTTCCAGATCCGTGGTGGTATGGATGTTAATAGATCTTTTACAAATGCATTTAACCCCAAATATTCTTTAAATTCATTTGATAACAGTATTTATAATACAGTTCTAAACGCTTCTTACATGAGTAATTATTTCGTATTGGAAAATACGCTTAACTATAACCAGACCTGGGGCAGCTATCATCTTACCGCATTAGCAGGTGTATCCGCAGAGGTAACAAAAGTATCATCGTTCAGTGCGTCCATACAGGGGCTGGTTAACAACGATCAGGACATGCGTATCCTGAATGCCGGAACTATAAATCCTGCTGTTTTAGGATATCCATTTTCCAATTCTTTAAATTCTTATTTTGGACGCTTAGGATTTGATTATGAAGGAAAATATATAGTCGCTGTTAATGTCCGCCGCGATGGCTCATCCAGGTTTGCGGAAGGTCATCGCTGGGGAACTTTTCCCTCTGTATCAGCTGCATGGCGGTTTACACAGGAATCATTATTTAAAGATGGTTCAAATAACTGGCTAACAGATGGTAAAATAAGGGCTAGTTACGGTTTAATAGGTAATCAAAATATCGGCGGTGGTGCATATCTGTCAACCTATGGCAATTCAATTTATGACCGCTATATGTTTGGTGACAATAATACCCCTTACGTTGGCGCAGGTCGTATTTCAACCGGAAACGAACTACTGCGATGGGAGACATCAAAACAACTGGATATTGGTATAGACCTGTCCATGTTTTCTAACAGGGTAACTTTTGTGGCAGATTATTTTGACAAGAGAGTTGAAGATATGCTGATGATAGTTCCCTTACCCACAGCGCTCGGATTTCCTAGCTCCCCTTATTCAAATGCAGGAAACATGCAAAATAAAGGTTGGGAATTTGAATTAGGATACAATAAAAACTTTGGCTCAGTAAGGTATAGCATCAATGGAAACATTTCTGCTTATAAAAACAAGATACTCACTCTTGGTAACGGAGAGTCGATCTTTTCAACAGCACATTTAGGAGAGATCATCACTAAAACGCAAGTGGGCATGCCGGTGGGCTACTACTATGGCTATGTAACTAACGGGATATTTCAAAATGCAAAAGAGGTTGAAGGCAGCGCACAAAGAGATATTTCAGCACCTGGCGATATACGCTTTAAAGATCTGAATGGCGACGACGTGTTGGATGCAAAAGATCGGACTATCATTGGTAATCCATGGCCGGATTTTGTGTACGGCCTTACCGGTAATATTGCCTATGGAGGTTTTGATCTGAGTTTATTTTTACAAGGTTCGCAGGGCAATGATGTAATGAATATACTACGTTATGATACGGAATCGGGTACCGGTTATTATAATGCTCCAAAGGGTTTTCTGGATAAGTCCTGGAGCGGACCTGGCAGTACCGACAGGTATCATAAAATTTCTCAGACTCAGGGTATCAACAATAGTGTGTCCGATTATTTTGTTGAGGACGGATCATACTTACGGATAAAGAATCTGCAATTAGGTTACAGTTTCAACGGAAAATTCATGAAAAAGTTAAAGGTGGAGAAATTGAGGTTGTTTATTGGCGCACAAAACCTCGTTACAATTACCGGTTATTCGGGCCTAGATCCTGAGATTGGATCTGCTGATCCAAAACTTACAGGTATCGACCAGGGATATTATCCACAGGCAAGAACATTTATGTTTGGTATTAATGCAAAATTTTAAAACATTACAATGAAAAAATCACTTTATATAATTACGTCCATCATTATGCTTGGACTACTATCCTGTAAAAAAGATTTTCTTAACCGGCCACCCCTTGGTGTTCAAACAGAGGAGAACTTTTTTAAATCGCCGGGTGCCGCTTTAAAAACAGTGGTGAAATGTTACCAGGTTTTTAATGCCGCTTACGGGTATGAAGCACCTCGGGCCGAGTTAGGTAATATGGCGACTGACGACAGTGAAAAAGGTGGGTCAGATGCTGGCGATCGCCCTTTTGTAACTGACCTTGGATATGCAAGAGCATTAGCCAGCAATCCAAGTCTGGAGGGCTTTTGGTCAACATGTTACCTGGGCATTGGTAACTGCAATGTGGGCTTAGACAATTTCCCCTTGAATAAATTATTAGATGAAAATGGCTACGAACTAACGAGCCAGGTACGGGAGCGTTACATGGGGGAGATGAAATTTTTAAGGGCTTATCTCTATTTTGAACTGGTACGTGTTTTTGGCGGCGTGCCACTTTTACAGAAAACGCCCACTGTTAATGACGGTAAAACGCTGGTAAGAGCAAGTGCTACAGAAGTATTCGAATTCATCATAAAAGATTTGGAAGACGCTGCATTAACCCTTTCTGCAAAAAAAGATATGTCTTCTGCCGAGCTGGGCCGTGCCAGTAAAGAGGCTGCGTGGGCCATGCAAGCCAGGGTCTTTCTTTATTTTGGAAAAGATAAAGTGGCACTTTTAGAAAAAGCAAGGGATGCTGCAAAAAAGGTAATAGATCAAAATGTTTTTTCCCTGGCTCCTGAATTTCAAGACCTGTTTTTAGAGAATGGGTATAAGACCAAGGAACCTGTTTTCTCGATCATAAAAGGTGACAATCCCGCCTTAAATATATACGGGGCTTTTACACCTACTTATTCATCTCCACGAGGAGCCACCGGGGCCTATGGATTTGATCAACCCACCAAGAATTTGGTGAATGAATTTGAACCCGGAGATCCACGTTTATTGTTTACCGTTATTGAACCCGGAGACGTTTTTCCAAAAGCTTCAGGCCAGGAAGTTTTAGATTTCTCGTCTTACCCGAGTACAGGATTTCACAATCGTAAAAGTTATTTGCCACCTACACGACGTGGTGCAGGATGGGGAGATGATGCATGGACCTTTCACCCTATCCGGTATGCTGATGTTCTTTTAATGTACGCTGAAGCTTTGTTGCAAAGCGGCGGAAGTAAACTGGACGTTGCTGAAAATATCAATCTGGTGAGGCGCAGGGCGAGTAGTTCACGAAGAACCGATATAGAGGCAATTAGCCGAGTACGGGTTATTGAAAATATCCCACTACCAGATGTTAAAGCTTCGGATGATTTGTTCAAGGCTATTCAACATGAACGCCGTACTGAGTTTGCAATGGAATACCAGCGTTTATATGACCTGCAGAGATGGGATTCGTATATCGAGACCATGATTAATTATTCATCTTTTCCACTATCGAATGGTAAAGGCGCTGGTTTTAAAAAAGGCGTAAACGAGTTGTTCCCCATTCCACAGACAGAAATCGATAGATCAGGAGGCTCCACTGTACAAAATACCGGTTACTAATAATTGAATTATTGAGTTTCTCTGGCTCTATGCCACGTTAACACACAAAGCTCTGAAAGATGAAAAGACAAAGTTTTATATTAGTGATTTCCCTGTTATTCAGTTTGATGAATGAACTGTATGCACAGGTCGGGCAATTTGCTAAACCTGAAATCA
Source organism: Chitinophagaceae bacterium (assembly GCA_025360525.1). Taxonomy (GTDB): domain Bacteria; phylum Bacteroidota; class Bacteroidia; order Chitinophagales; family Chitinophagaceae; genus Ferruginibacter. The sequence continues at coordinate 8,439 of JANYCA010000111.1, forward strand.
GTTTAACGCTCATTCCTCCCTCTCCGGTAACCGACCAGATAGTACTGGATGTAAGGGCTGCGATATACAATAATACCAAAGCAAGTAAAACAATTAAGGTTCGTATTTATCTTGATAAAGAAGACAAGTCGAATTTGCTGTACCAGCGTAATTTTGTCCTTGCCGGAAAGGCAAATGCCGGTATTAAATTTCCCTGGAAAACAAAAGGCCATGCCGGTGATCACAAAATAATCATGGTGACTACTTCCGGAAAAAAAATCTTGCTTACCGAAAGACCGATGCAGGTGATACCATCCAACATACGCTCTACCCGGCGTATTGATGGCGCCTGGCTTGGCTTTTATCATTGGAGTGAAGACGAAGGCAAGTATTGGAATTCGGAACTAAAAAAAGCAACTGATGCACAATGGGGCGAAATGATGGATGCGCAACATGGGCTTGAGATGAATATCATAGTGATCCAGGATGTTATTCGCAATCCCACGGCATACGCTGGCAAACATAATATTGAAAAAGAAGGTTACAAAGGTGTGCCTTATTATCCTTCTAAACTCTTCCCGGGAAAAGTACCCATTGCGGCTGTTGATCCACTTGAAGCCGTGCTGGCACAGGCAGATAAAAATGGTATGAATGTGTTTGTAGGCGTAGGGGCGTATGCATGGTTTGATTTTACATTGGGCTCACTTAGGTGGCATAAAAAACTTGCAACAGAACTCTGGGATAAATACGGACATCATCGTTCTTTTTACGGATGGTATGTGAGTGAAGAACAGGATGGTGGGCTTGGCGATGCGCAGGCCAGAAAGGATATTGTACATTTCTTTAAGGAGTTCAGCGCATTTATAAAAGCCAAAACTCCAGACAAGCCGATTATGCTTGCCACCAATTCACATAACGTGAGGGGAGCTGAAGAAATCTATCGCAAATTGTTACCTAACCTCGATATTTTGTGTCCGTTTGGATTTCATCGTATGCCTGCCACCGATCTTACCGGCGAACAGTCTGCTGCTAAATTGCAGGCGCTCTGCAACGAGGCTGGATCACATCTCTGGATGGATATGGAAGTATTTGATTTTGCTGAAAAAAATGCACTCGTACCGCGGCCAATTGGCGGGCTGCTAAGTGATTTGCATCGCTTCCCTAATTTTGAAAAGATACTATGTTACCAATTTCCAGGCTTGTTGAACAGTCCCGATATGTCAATTAAACCCGGCGGGCCTAATACGGTGAAGTTGTACCTCGATTATAAGCAATATCTGGACTCCGTAAAGATTAGCGGCTATCAGCCGGTTGCGGATACTACCGAATTACGTACCAAATAAACTCAACTTCTTACTTAACACAAGAATGCTATGGATACACTTAAGTATAAGGAAATTTTCCGCAAAGAGTTATTGAATAATGTGGTTCCATTCTGGACAAAAAATTCAGAAGATAAAAAGTATGGCGGCTTTTTTACCTGCCTCGATGAGAAAGGAAAAGTTTATGATACAGATAAATTTATGTGGCTGCAATGCCGCCAAATATGGACACTATCGATGCTTTACAACCAGGTTGAGAAAAAGCAGGAATGGCTTGACATGGCAATACGTGGTGCTGAGTTTGTAAAAGTGAACGGTCGTGATGCAGAGGGCAACTGGTACTTTTCGCTTACCCGTGAGGGCAAACCGATCATCCAGCCTTACAACATATTCTCTGACTGTTTTGCAGCCATGGGTTTTGCACAGTTATATAGTGCAACCCACAATGAAGAATTCAAATTAATTGCACTGCAAACATTTGATAATATTATTAGAAGGCAGGATAATAGTAAGGGAGTTTACAATAAACAATTTCCTGGCACACGCCCGCTAAAGGGGTTTTCGTTACCTATGATTCTTTGCAACCTGGTTTTAGAGATGGAACCCATCCTGAAACCTGAGCTTGTTGAACAAACCATTGAGCAAGGCATGCATGCAGTTATGAAAACGTTTTATAAACCGGAGTTTGGTTTGATCCTGGAAAATGTAGCGCCCGATGGCAGCTTTGTTGATTGCTTTGAAGGAAGATTGATTAACCCGGGTCATGCCATCGAATCCTTATGGTTTGTTATGGACCTGGCGAAACGCACGGATGATTGTAGCACAATAAAACAGGCTGTCGATTTAACTATCGCTACATTGGAATATAGTTGGGACAAAAAATATGGCGGAATTTTTTATTTTCTTGATGTAAAAGGAAATCCGCTCCAACAATTAGAGTGGGACCAGAAATTGTGGTGGGTGCATATTGAAGCCATCGTCAATCTGTTGAAAGCTTATCATCTTACGGGTGATGAGCGGTGTTGGAATTGGTTCGAAAAGGTCTTCGAATATACCTGGACCCATTTTACAGATAGCGCAAATGGAGAATGGTTTGGTTATCTCAATCGGCGTGGTGAGGTACTCTCACATGCTAAAGGCGGGAAATGGAAAGGCTTCTTCCATGTGCCAAGAGGATTATACCAGAGCTGGAAGACGTTGGAAGCGATAACAGAAAAGGCTGGTGTATTAAATCAAATATAAAATTGAAATGGCCACGATAATATTACAACCAATTACTAATGAAGAAGGCATTGATGAAAAGCAGTCAAGCTATACGCCCGCACTTATCGTATTGGGGGTTTTATATTTTATGATGGGGCTTATTACATGCCTTAATGATACGCTCGTGCCTTTTTTCAAAAAAGGTTTTACACTTAGCTATTCCCAGTCATCATTGGTTCAATTTTACTTCTTTCTCACCTATGCAGTCATGTCAATCCCCGCAGGGAAATTAATTGAAAGAATCGGCTATAAAAAAGGAATGGTGTTGGGATTCTCCATTGCTGCAATCGGAGCAATTTTATTTTTACCAGCGTCCATTTTCCATTTTTATGAACTGTTTTTAGCTGCATTATTTGTGGTAGCTATCGGCATTGTGTTGTTACAGGTAGCTGCAAACCCATACGTGACAATTTTGGGGCCTGCAAAAACGGCTTCGTCACGATTGGCAATGGTACAAGGGGTGGGTTCGATAGGTACTACAGTAGCACCTGTTTTAGGCGCTTATTTTATTTTATCCAGGTTGGATACTTCAAACACCTCGAGCGAAGCACTCAGAATTCCATATTTGGTTATAGCAGGAATATTGGTTGTTATCGCACTTGTGGTATCGAGACTGAAATTGCCTGTAATCAAGCAGGCTGCAGACAGGGCTGGTGTTGTAGAAGGTAAGACGAAAAGCATTTTTGCTTTCCGTAACCTTAATTACGGCACGGTAGCTATATTTTTATATGTTGGTGCTGAAGTTTCAATTGGCACATTCCTCACGAATTATGTGTCGGACATTTTGAAACTTGACGTAAAGGATGCTAATTCGTATGTGGCGTTTTACTGGGGCAGTATGGTTATTGGGCGGTTATTGGGTACTTTGATTTTAAAAACAGTAAAGCCCGGATTTGTGCTGGCAATATGTGCATCTATGGCTGTAATGCTGATACTTGTTTCGGTAAATACAAGTGGTCTTGTTGCTGTTTGGAGTATGATCGCTATTGGACTTTTTAACTCAGTCATGTTCGCAATAATATTCTCTTTATCTGTTAACGGGTTAGGAACGCATACAACCCGGGCTTCAGGGATATTATCGACAGCGATCGTGGGAGGAGCAGTAATGCCCTTTATGCAGGGGATGTTGATAGATCATTTTACCTGGACAATCGCATTTATGCTGCCACTATCAGGTTACTTATTTATTCTATTTTATGGCTTAAATGGTTACCGGTCTAAATACAATTTAAAATCATAAATTCTTTATTGGCCAGTCGGCCTGTAAACAATTAAGGCTATTTGTGTGAACAAGAAGTCTATAAAAATTATTGTTACTCGCCGATGCAGAAAGGGGTTCGGGCCCCCTCGATTACCCATTCTAGAAAACCTCTCCTTTTAGGAAGGGCATCCTTGTTTTAAAGGCAGGCCGATTTTGACAAACTCCTCACAGGGGGCAATGCTTCCACCGCTAGCTACTCTTTAAATTCTATCATTTTAAATACTCTCCTTCTTACACACTTCTTAACCACTCATCAGTTTTAAGAAAACATTAGTGCCATACCAACTGTTAATGAAATAAAAACAGGTGTTTTTCCGTTAATTTTACTTTATGCTACACTTAAGGCAAATTATTATGAATAAAAAATTCTTCCCGGTATTACTGGTTTTAACAGTTGCAAGTTTCTTTTTTGCTTTTTCCAGAAGCAGTAGTGCCAGCGATAATCCAAAATCGAAGAACGAAAAGATTTTGCACAACGTAGGATTACTGCTGGAACAAGGGCATTATAGTCCCAAAAAAATTGATGATAATTTTTCATCAGCAGTTTTAAAAGCCTTTGTAAAAGAACTGGACGAGGATAAAAGTATTTTTTTGAAAGCAGATATAGATAGTTTTCAAAAGTATGCCAACACAATCGACGACGAGATACATGGGAGCAGACTAGAGTCATTTTATTTTATCAGCGAATCATACTCCCGGAGAATGAAGCAAGCTTCGCAATTTTACATTGACCTCTTAAGTAAACCGTTTGATTTCACCAAAGATGAGAATATTATAATGGATAGCGAAAAGTTGCAGTACGCTAAGGACGATGCAGCACGAAAGGAAGTTTGGCGCAAACGCCTGAAATACCTTGTGCTTACCAAGTATGCGGATTTCTTAGATGACAGAGAGCATAATAAAGATAAAAAGACAATTGATACAACAGACAGTACTACTGATAGTGTTGCTAAACCTCCCGTTAAATTTGTGTACAAAGCCGATAGCACTTTGGAGAGGGAAGCCCGTGACCAGGTTCGTAAACAAATAGGCCGCTACTTTACAACCCTGCAAAATCACAACACATCCGATGAATTGTTCAGTGAGTTTTTAAACAATATTGCTACAGAAATGGATCCCCACACAAGTTATTTTGCACCTATAGAAAGCAGGGGGTTTAATGAAATGATGAGTGGCAGGTTTTATGGTATCGGGGCACAGTTAAAAGAAGAAGAAAGCAAAATCAAAATTGCCAGTCTTATTTCTGGTGGCCCTGCTTGGAAATCAGGTCAAATGAATGTGAATGATGAAATTATTAAGATAGCCCAGGGAACAGGTGAGCCGGTAGATGTTACAGGGTATGCGGTACCTGATGCAGTAAAACTTATCAGGGGATCGGAGGCCGGAACTGAAGTTAGGCTTACCGTTAAGAAGGCAGATGGCAGCATTAAAGTAATTATTCTTAAAAGAGATGAAATAAAGCTGGATGATACATTTGCAAAAAGTGTTATCATAAATGGCGAGCATAAAATCGGGTATATTTATTTGCCGGAATTTTATATGGATTTTGAAAATCCGAATGGCGCAAGATGCTCTGATGATGTTGCTAAAGAAATAGTGAAACTGAAAGCTGAAAATGTAGAAGGCATTGTAATGGATTTAAGAAGTAACGGAGGAGGATCGCTTCCTGAGGTGGTAAAGATGGTGGGCCTGTTTATTGAAGATGGACCTGTTTGCCAGGTTAAAGGACGGGAAAATGTTCAACCCCAACAATTGAAAGACAGGGATAAAAGTATATTGTATACAGGGCCGTTGACTGTAATGGTAGATGAATACAGTGCGTCTGCATCAGAAATATTTGCGGCTGCAATACAGGATTATAAACGTGGAATTATTGTAGGTAGCAGTTCAACCTATGGTAAGGGAACGGTACAACGTACCATTCCTTTAAATCCTGAATCTGAGTATGTGATTAGTGGAAAAAAACCAGAAGATTTAGGCACTGTTAAACTAACGCTGCAGAAATTTTATCGCATTAATGGCGGCGCTACCCAGTTAAGGGGTGTAACTCCGGATGTAGTAATACCTGACAGGTATGAGTTGGCCAAAACAAGAGAAAAAGACAATCCTACAGCTTTAAGCTGGGATGAAATTGGTAAGGCCGATTACAAGCCATGGGTATCTACTTATAGTACAGATGCCGTAGTTGCTGCAGCTAATTTGCAAATACAAAGCAGCCCAACTTTTGCTGGAATAAAAAAGCAAATCGAATGGATATATAAGCAAAATGACAAAGATTATCCACTTAACCTGGCTAAATATCAAACAGAGCAAAAGTTATTAAAATCAGCCTATAAAAATTTGGATAGTTTATATGCAGGCAAAGGTGGAATCGTTCAGAATCTTGAAGCCGATTCTGCTAAGTTTACAACAGACATAACTAAAATGACACCGGATAAAGACAAGGTTGAAAAAAATAAGCAGTTTGTGAAAAGGGTTAAATCGGATATTTATATTGACGAAACGGTTAAGATAATCAACAATATGATCACTCAAAGCAACCTTGCATTGAACAACAATGCACGGGATGCAAAAAAGAATTAATTGCCTCACCAGATTTTTACGCAACTAACAGAACAGCCGCTTCGATTGAAGCGGCTGTTCTGTTTTAACATCGTTTATTTGCACCATTACAACAAATATCTTTCGGCCAATATTTTTTTATGATGATTAAAGTGCCCCAGCAAAATAAACCCAATGCTCAATACGGTAGCCTCGTTATTGTTGGCAGTACCAACGGCGGCTAAGGCGTTTTCGCTAAAGCTTTTAAAGAGCACTTCAGTAGCTTTTCGTACAGTTAAAAATTCCTGTATAAGGCTTTCCCAGGTTCTGCTGTTGGCATTGGAGTTGGCTGCGTAATCATTTTCATCAAATCCTGGAAGATTTGTTTTTTCTCCTCTTGCAAAACACAAAGCCCTGTAGCAAAAAATTCTTTCGGTATCACCCATATGCAAAAGCATTTCCTTTATCGTCCACTTGCCTTCGGCATAAGCAAACATAGATTTTTCTTCAGTTACGAATTGCAAAAAGGACTCCAGGCCGCTGCTTTGATTTTGTAATGCTGTAAAAAAATCGGTTTCTGTTACCTGGTCTATATATTTCTGAAAGTAGCTTGCGTAATTGGTGGGTGAAGGTTTTGACATGGCGGTTTAATTGACAATTGATAGTTGATAATTGATAATCGATAATCGGTAATTGATTTGTAATACTTTTTTCATTGGAAGAATAAAGATAAAACATAAACGGATTAATTATTTAGTTTACAACGTTAGTCAGCTGGATAGCTAAGTTTAGTTTTATTATTACTTACCGTTTTTTTGAGACAGGTTGATTAAAAAAGAAACTAAAAAAGAGGCTAACTCATATTTTTGAAACAGCCTCTTTTTTTAATGTATTCAATGGCTTAACCTTTATTATTTGTTTTTAATTTTGGTTTAGGCAGCATTTCCAGCTTGGTGGCTTTGCGTTCACCTTTTAAAGTGCTGGCTAGTTTTACTGCAGCATAAGCATTCAATAACCCACCTGTTTTGCTAAGTTCACTTAGTTTTACTTTATTGGTTGTACCGGGTATATTTACTTCCTCATCCAACATTGTACTGGATTTTTCGATAGCATATTTAAGCTGCTGTGCTGTTAACGTTGGAAAATATTCAAGCAGCAATGCTGCAGTTCCAGCCACTACCGGTGCCGCCATGCTGGTGCCTGATAATTTACCATAGGTATTTCCTCCCGGGAGGGTTGCATAAATCTGCACACCCGGGGCAAACACATCTACATCCTTTTTACCGAAATTGCTAAAGCTGGCAGTGATACCACCGTTTTTTGGGTCACCACTTGCACCTACCGTAATCCAATTGCTAGCTCTTTTTCCATCCAGGTAATTTACCGTAGGGAAGTTATCCGTGCTGTCTACATTTTTTGCATCATTTCCCGCTGCATGCACCAGTAAAACACCTTTCTCTTCGGCATATTTTACAGCTTCATCAACCCATTCTTTTTCAGGCGAAAAATCTTTTCCAAAACTCATACTTACAATCTGTGCACCGTTATCAACTGCATAGCGAATGGCAGTGGCAATGTCTTTATCATGCTCATCACCATCAGGCACTGCCCTTATCATCATGATGCGTACGTTGTCTGCTATGCCATCTCCGCCTTTGTCATTGTTCCGTACACCTGCAATAATGCCGGAGCAATGTGTACCATGCATGGGCGTGTTGGCCATAATATCATTATTGCCGTAAAAACGATCGTTGATATTGGTTTCATCATCACCTACAATATCTTTACGGTATTCCGGGGGCGCCTCTGTAGAAGCGGCTGCTTTCCTTAACTGGCCTTCAAATTCTTCAATTATCTGAACATTGGAAATGTCGTTGGTGCTATTTCCTTTGCATATTTGCAGTAAAAAAGATCTTGTTCTTTTTGCATCCGCATTGGTGGTAATATATTTTTCAAGGTCGGTGCAATTGTATTCCTTTTTTGCAAGTTCTGTTCTAATCACAGAGTCCCCAGTTAAAAAAGAAGGAAGCATTTTTTTCATAAATGCAACTTCGGCCGGATTAATATCGCCTACCACTCTTTGTTCGGCTTTTTTAAAAACTTCCAGTTCAGATTTTTCTACTGAATTTAAAGAAGATTCATCCGGAACCACTGTTCCAAATTTTGCTTTAAGCTTGTGATAAATTCTTGCACCTTCGTAACTATCCTGTTTTACATTGCGGCCGTCTTTGCCGCCTAAAAAATTCCAGCCATGTACATCGTCGATATAACCGTTTTTGTCATCATCAATTCCATTACCAGGAATTTCTTTTTTATTTGTCCACAGTATTGGTTTTAAATCTTCATGCAGGGTATCAATACCGCTATCAATAACGGCCACTACCACCTGCCTGCTTTTTAGTTTTTTTGCTTTGATAAAATCATACGCTTTATTAAGACTGATGCCATAGTAGCCGGTACTGTCTTTGTCTAGCTGGTGCCAGTTTTTTGGTACTTCGGTGGTTGCGTTTTGTGCAAAGGAAGCAGCACCTATTAATAAGCCGGCGCTAAGGATAAAGGAAATTTTTGTCATTAATTTTTTTTTAAGTGTTGCAATTTATTACAAAGGATGTATATAGCGCTGCTGTTATCCTTGTTGTAGCCAGATTTAAGTAAATACTAACAATTATTGTAGCTGTAATGTTTTGAGGAAATAGTTTTTCGGGAATTTTATTGTCGGTATCGAATACTTTTCGAAAATGCCAAAAATCGTACTTCCACTGCCACTCATTGCTGCATACTTTGCTCCATGGCTGTACAAAACTTCTTTAATATTTTTAATTTCAGGGTAAAGCTCAAATACAGGCAATTCAAAATCGTTGGTTAAAAACGCTTTCCATGTTTCTATGGGCTCGTTAATTATTTCTTTAAAATTATTAGCAGCGGGTTGGGTGCCGGATAATTGAAGTTGTTTAAAAGCCCAGCCGGTATTGATGTGTATGCCGGGATTAATCAGCATGATTTTATAGGCAGACAAATCTAAATCCAGCTCCTCCAGTATTTCTCCCCTGCCTGTGGCAAAACATGGCTGGTTAATAATAAAAAAGGGGCAGTCGCTGCCCAGCTGTAGCGAATAATCAATCAATTGACTGGTGGAAAGATTAAGTTTAAATTGATTATTTAGCAGTTGTAGTGTAAAAGCAGCATCTGCAGATCCGCCACCAAGGCCTGCACCCATCGGGATATTTTTGTGCAGGTGCAGGCGCACTGCTGGTAACATCGGGAAATCTTTTTTTAAAAGATAGTAGGCTTTTACGCAAATATTATCTGTTTCATTGCCATCAATAGTAATACCAGACTGGCTGTAAATAACCTGTTTGGCGGTTGATGATGCGGCAGGTATTATTTCCAGCGCATCTGTTAAGGGAATGGGGATAAAAATAGTTGAAAGGTTGTGAAAGTTATCTGCTCTTTTGGAGCAAATACTCAAACCAATATTTATTTTACAATTGGGAAATACAACCAAGGTGCTGCCTGTTTATTTAGTTTTTGTATGTTTTGTCATTTTTTAAACGGCTAATAGCAGTGGCCGATAAGCCGAATTCTTTTGCAATATTAGCTTGTACGGCGCCTTTTTGTTGTAATTTATTTTTAATTTTTTTTATGGTAACTTCTTCTAATTTTGGGTTCAACTTTTTCTTGTAGGTTACATGAGTTCCTTTTGTACCCCATATTTCGCCAGACTGAATGCGGTAAATCGTCATTGGAGTAACACCATACATGCTAGCAATTCTTGTTTTGGTCGTCTTTTTTAAGGGGTCGTTTAGCAATTTTCTTATGCGTTCAACTTCCACTAATGTTAGTTTTGCACCCTTGGTTCTTGCTGCATTTGCCTTTTCTCTTGCTGCTTTGGCTACTGTATTTCTGTTATTGTGCTCATACATTTCTGCTTCGGTTACCCATTTTAAATTATTGGAAACATTGTTTCCCTTTTTAAAATCAAGGTGAATAATGTGATTATGGGAAGGCGAACTTTTTTTATTAAAATGATCGGCAACCAATACATGAAAAGGTACTTTAAGTCTTCTTTTTTCAACCGTATGAAAGTAATCTAAAAACAGGTAACCCTGTTGTAAAATCCCCTTAATAATTACCGGATTTTCCTTGCTGATAAAATAAGACCTTACCCTGCCAAGGTTAGAAACCTCGTAGGTTGTTTTGGTGGGATAACTCACCTTCGTCCAGGTTTCGTTTGCAAAGCAGATGGGTTCTTTTTTGCCCAGTTTGCTTGCTTGTATTCTTTGAAGAAAAAGGGGAGAGTCGTAATTGGCAATTATATTTTTAATTACGCTGAGTGTGCAATTGAATGTATGGGCAAGTTCCTGCTTGGTAAAATTATTTTCTTTAAATAATTTATAGATTTTGTCTCTGTCTTTTACAGATAACTTAACTGGCTTTTTACTAGCAGTAGGCATGAGGTTGTAATGTTGGATTTTAAAATAATCATGCAAATATTCAAATAGAATACTTGCTCAGCAAGCACCAGGTAGGTCTAAAAATTATTTGATTTGTTTTGAGGGCTTAGATTTAATTATTGTAAAATAAGGAATTTAATGGCAAGACCTACTTTTTTCTGTTATTGATTTCATCCCTTATGGCAATGGCTTTTATGTAGTCTTCATGTTCAAGCACTTCACTCAGCAGTGTCTCCAATTCCTGCAGCGACAACGCTTTTAAATCTTCCCGGCTGCCGGTTTCGGTTGTAATAGGTGTGTTGGTTTTTTTCTTTTTCTCGTCATTTTCCATCAATATGCCTGCACTGTCTAAAATATTGTCGTACGTATAAATGGGGCAGCCAAACCTTACAGCCAGCGCAAGGGCGTCCGATGTACGGGAGTCAATTTCTACCGTGTCGTTTTCACTGCTGCATACCAATTTGCTGTAAAAAATCCCTTCCTGTAAATCGTTGATGATTACTTCGTGGAGGTCAACATTAAAAGCCAGCATAAAATTCTTCATCAGGTCGTGTGTGAGCGGACGGCTTGGGCTCATTCTTTCCAGGGCCACAGCTATAGCCTGTGCTTCGAAACCGCCAATAACAATCGGTAACCTGCGTAAACCGTTTATTTCCCCTAATACTACGGCATAGGAATGCGTTTGGGTAATGCTATGAGAGAGTGCTACTATTTCCAATTCTATTTTCTTCATAAATATTTCACGAAAATAATACTTTTTTTATATGGAAAATACGGTGCGGCATTTAAAATTGTTGCCACTCATTTACTGACAGTGCTAAGTGTGCCAGCAGCCACCGGCATTTTTAACTACACCCGGTTTTTACGAGGGTTGCTTTTGGTAATTACTTTACCGGGATTTTATTTTTAAAAAAATTGGGTGAAGTAAGGACGGGAGGCAGTTAAATAAACTAGTTTATAAAAGTTTAACAATGGTATGCCGTACAAGAGGGCGATGCAAGAATGTTGCTGATAGAAATTTTGCCGGGTACAAAACTTTTTTATTGGGCTTTCAACTTTTTAACAGCCTCTATAATTTTTGGCATTACTTCAAAAGCATCGCCCACAATTCCATAATCTGCTGCTTTAAAAAAAGGTGCTTCCGGATCTTTGTTAATTACAACGATGGTCTTGCTCCTGTTAACACCCGCCAAATGCTGTATGGCGCCAGAAATGCCAATGGCAAAATATAAATTGGGTGCAATGGCAATGCCGGTTTGTCCCACATGCTCGTGATGTGGCCGCCAGTTGATATCCGCAACAGGCCTGCTACAGGCAGTTGCAGCGCCTAATAATTTTGCCAGGTCTGTTACCAGCGCCCAGTTTTCGGGGCCTTTTAATCCACGTCCGCCACTAATTACAATATCTGCTTCTGTTAAGGGCACTTCGCCTTCTACTTTGTTGGTAGCTGTTACCTGTACTTTTGGTGTATCTACCGTGGTAGCAAATTCGGTAACGGCAGCAACACCTTCTTTGGTAGTAATTGAATAAGCGTTTGTATTGAGCGAAATTATTTTTACGGCGGTGTTAATAGACACATTTGCAAATGCTTTTCCGCTGAATACATTTTTCTTAACTATAAACCCATTGCTGGTGTCGGGCAAAGCAACAGCACCTGTTACAAGTCCTGCTTTTAACCGCACACTCAATCTTGGAGCAACGGCTTTACCGGTTAAGTTGTTGGAAAAAACAATAACGGTAGCGCCGCTGGCAGCCGCGGCTTCAGCAATAACCTTAGCATAAACCTGTGCATCTAATTGGTTTAGCGTGGCATTGCTTACCGTATGCACTTTCGATATACCGTATATACCCAAAGCAGCAAGGTCTTCCGTTACGGTGCCCAAAACAATGGCTTCTGCGGTGGTACCTGTTTGTAACGCAATAGCAGCGCCGTACGATGCTGCTTCTAAAGATGCTTTTTTGATGTGGCCATCGGCCTGGTCTAAAAATATTAAGATGCTCATGTTAATTGATAATTGATAATTGAATAATTGATAATTATGCACCCCTTTAGGAGATGGGGATTAAAAAACCTTCGCTTCTTCATGCAGTAACCGCACTAATTCCTCCGGGTTATCTGCAGAAACTAATTTTACACCTGCTTTTGCCGGTGGCAAATCAAAACTGGCGATAGACGTTAAAGGCTCTACTGCCTGTGGTTCTACCACTTTTAAAGGCTTTGTTCTGGCGCCCATAATACCTTTCATATTGGGAATACGTTGTTCTGCCATTCCTTTTTGACAACTAACCACCACAGGTAAATTAACCTGGTTGGTTTCTTCTCCGCCATCAATTTCTCTTACAACGGTTACAGTGTTGCCAGCTAAAGTAAGGTGACTAGCAAGGCTCAGATAAGGCATGTCCAGTAATTCGGCAACCATACCGCCTATGGAAGATCCATTGTAGTCGATGGTTTCTTTACCGGTAAAAATAAGATCGTAGTTACCTGATGCGGCTACTGCAGCAATTTGCGATGCAATAAAAAAGCTATCATTACTATCTGCATTCACCCGTATGGCTTCATCACCACCCAATGCCAATGCTTTGCGGATGATAGGGTCTGTATCTGCACCCGCAACAGTAATTAGATGAATTACGGTGGAAGGATCTGCTTCTTTTAACTCGATGGCCCTAACCAATGAGTACCATTCATCGTAAGGATTGATAATCCATTGTACGCCTTCGCCGGCAAATTTCGTGTTGTTATCTGCGAAGGCTATTTTTGCGGTGGTATCAGGCGTTTTGCTGATACAAACTAATATTTTCATGCAAGAATAATTTAAAGAATCGTTTATAATGGTTGTTTATGCAACTATCGCAAAGGTAATTGAAGTAACGATAAATTGCATACTCTGTTAAAAAAATAATTGTGGAATGAACCGGATAGAAAAATTACAGGAATATTTACTGGCATCGCCGCAGGATAGTTTTCTGCAACATGCGCTGGCACTGGAATTAATAAAAATTGGCCGGGATGCAGATGCAAATAAATTGTTTGACGAAATTCTACAACGGGAGCCTGGATATGTTGGATCTTATTACCACCTCGGCAAATTATTAGAACGGATGAATGATACCAAACAGGCGATACAAGTGTACACAAAAGGTATGGAGGAGGCAAAAAAAGCCGGTGATAAACACTCCTACAACGAATTACAGGGAGCGTTGGAAGAACTGGAAGATTGAAAACCGGCGGGCCCAAAGCCTGCAAAAAATGATACAGAATGGAGCTGTTACAGCAATTTAAACAATACATACAAAAAGAAAATCTTTTTCAACCTACCGACAGGCTATTGCTGGCTGTTAGTGGGGGGGTAGATTCAGTAGTGTTGTGCGAAATGTGCAAACAGGCAGGCTATGATTTTATAATTGCCCATTGCAATTTTCAATTGAGAGGAGAAGATAGCAAACGGGATGAAACATTTGTCCGTAGCCTGAGTGAAAAATATGGGGTGGCAGTATTGGTAAAGAAATTTGAAACAACACAAATTGCAGCAGCAGAAAAAAAATCAATAGAAACTACGGCAAGAGACCTTAGGTATCATTGGTTTTATGAGTTGACAGGCCCTGCCCAACCGATGACTGACAACCGACAACCGGCACCCGGCTTTATTGTTACCGGGCATCATGCAGATGATAATATTGAAACAGTGGTGATGAATTTTTTCAGGGGTACGGGCATCGCCGGCATCAGGGGTATGTTGCCCAAACAAGGCAAAATTGTTCGTCCGCTTTTATTTGCCCGTAGGGCAGCATTAGAAAGTTTTGCAGCCAACACCCAGTTAGCATTTGTAACAGATGCCACTAATTTTGAAAATGATTATACTCGTAACTTTTTCCGAAATCAAATTATTCCGTTGGTAAAAGAAACCTATGCTGAGGCTGAAAAAAATGTATTAAAAAACATTCATCGTTTTGCAGAAACGGAGCAATTGTACCAGCAGGCCATTGAGCAGCACACTAAAAAGTTGCTGGAGAAAAAAGGAAACGAAATTCATATCCCGGTGTTAAAATTATTGAAAGTAAAACCCTTGCACACCGTCTTATTTGAAATAATAAAACAGGTGGGTTTTACGTCCCGCCAGGTGGATGATGCCATGGCATTATTACAAAGCGATACAGGTAAATACATTCAATCCGCTACGCACCGAATCATTAAAAACCGCAACTGGCTTATCATTACACCCAACCGTACAACCGAAGCACAACATATTTTAATTGAAGAAGGAGATAGCAATATCAGTTTTGAAAAAGGCATCCTGCAAATAGAGCGGCACAGCATTGACCATCACCAACCTTCTTGCGACAGCCACATAGCTCAACTAAATGCAAGTGAAATAAAATTCCCGTTACTGCTCCGTAAATGGAAGCAAGGCGATTATTTTTATCCGCTGGGTATGGACAAAAAGAAAAAACTCAGTCGTTTTTTTATCGACCAAAAATTATCGCTCACCCAAAAGGAAAACGTGTGGGTGATTGAAATGGATAAAAAAATAATTTGGGTAGTGGGAATGCGTATCGACAACCGGTTTAAAATTAAAGACAGCACCCAACAAATCATCACCCTAACACTCAAAGGGCAATAACCTGCCGCCTGCCTGTATCTGCCGTAAGAAATTTTCCAGCACATTTAATTTTGCCAATGCAAGACATAGGATAAGGGTAAATACCACACCAAAAGCTGCTCCCCAAAAGTGGGCAGAATGATTAACATTGCCGCCGCCTTTTCTATCCAAATAGGCAGAAACCCCGAGGTAAATGATACCAAAAATATAGCCCGGAATATCAATCGGGATAAACATAAAATTGATCGGTAACTGTGGCAACAAAGTAAGGCCTGCAAATACCACAGCCGATACTGCTCCGGATGCACCCAAACTTCTGTATTGATAATTGTTTATATTTTTAAAGTAGGTGGGCAGGGTTGCAACCACCAGTGCCACCAGGTACATCAGCAGGTAATACACTTTGCCCATGGAGCCAAACAGGCAGTCGAGCGAAAATATTTGTTCAACAGCGCCACCAAAGGAATACAGCGCAATCATATTAAAGGCAAGATGGGCAATATCCGCATGTAAAAAACCATGTGTAATAAAACGGTAATACTGTTTGTTATTGGCAATGGCCGGCGGATAAAAAATAAGGTCGTTCATCAGTTTGCTATTGTTAAAAGCGGGTATCGAAACTGCAAGATTGGCGAGTACAAGAACGAGTGTGATAGAAAATTCCATAAATATTTTTGGCAAGATAATTTATTGTACTGATAGTTCTATTGATGATGGTATTTCTCGTTGCGGATTATGGAGCATGCCCTATAAACCTGTTCGGCTAGTATCAGCCGCACCAGCTGGTGCGGAAAAACAAGCGGAGATAAACTCCATTTGTAATTGGCTCTTCTCATTACATCTTCACTTACCCCAAAAGCCCCGCCAATAAGAAGAATGATATTTTTTGTACTCTCGTTGGCCCTTGTTTCTATAAAGGTTGCCAACCCTTCGCTGCTGAGTAATTTTCCTCTTTCATCCAGCAGCAGCAGGAAATCGTCTTTTTGTAGTTTTTGTATAATTACTTCGCCTTCTTTCTTTTTTAGTTCCGCCTTGCTAAGCTTTGCTGCATTTTTAAGTGTAGCAATAATTTGCCATTCCACAGGATAGTAATTGGCAATACGGGCAGTAAATAATTCTATTCCCTCTTTTACATAAGGCTCATGCGCTTTACCAACCGACCAAAAATGTAGCTTCATAAAAATTTTTGTTCGGCAAAAATGCGGAATAATTGAACAAATTGATAATTGAATAATTGATAATTGATAATTTACTATTCACCATTCAGTATAAACTTTTACTTTTCACTTTTTACTTTTATTGGATAATACTTAACAAAGAGTTGGGATGAATAAAATAAATCTCTATTTTTGCCCTTCGCTAATAAAATAGCTGGCTGCGTAGCTCAACTGAATAGAGTACCTCACTACGGATGAGGGGGTTTTAGGTTTGAATCCTAACGCGGTCACAAAATAAAAGCCACTTATTACTTTTTGTAGTAAGTGGCTTTTTAGTTCAATTAATGCAAATGTCTCTTTCTGATAATTCCACCAGAAGTTTCTTTAATGGTGCTGGCAAAAACAAATGCATTAGGGTCTATTTCAGTTACCATATTTTTCAACTTCCTTAATTCAAGCCTGGATATTACGGTGAATATAATATCACAATCATCGTGCACATCGAACTTTCCTGGCAGATACCCTCTTTCGCCCTTGTAAATGGTTATTCCCCTTTTTAAATCATTCACCAAACTATATTTAATCAGTTCGCTTTTACCAGAGATAATGGTAACTCCTGTAAATGCATTCATTCCTTCTATAACATAATCAATTGTTTGAGATGCAGTAAAATAAGTAAGCATGGAATATAATGCAGTTTGAATTCCAAATTGAGTAGCAGCTAAGGAGAATATAATAATATTGATCCCTAATATTATTTCACTGATTGTAAAACTGGAACGTCTAAGCGTATACAACGCCAACACTTCAATACCATCTACAGCACAACCAGCCCGCATGGTTAATCCAATACCCACTCCTAGAAAAAATCCACCGAAAATTGAAATCAATAACTTGTCGTTCGTAATAACTGGGAATTCAGGATACAGCAAACAAATACCAAGTAACACAACTGTAAAAAAGGTTTTAAATGCAAATCCTTTGTTGATGGAGAAAAATGAAATAGCTATAAAGGGAAGGTTTGCCAGCACAATGACATATCCGAGTGGAAAACCATATACCTCATGTATTAAAAGTGAAATTCCTGTAATACCACCATCAAAGAAATGATTGGGCATCAGAAATCCTTTTAAGGCAAATGAAGTAATGATTACGCCGAATAGAATTAGCAGAATGTCAGATAAATTGGATTCATGATTTTTGATCGTATGCGGACTTTCAATACTAGCTTGTAAAACAATCAGATTTTTATCCTGTTTGGCCGACAAATGATTGATCGCAGTTTGGGTAAAATATCGATGAGACATTAAAAATTGTACCTGTTGCTCCTGCCATTCAAATTTATTATTTACTATTTTTTGATCTAAAAACTCGTAATAAAGTGCCTCAGCAGTAAGTGTATAATCGTCTGTACCCAGATAATATAAATCTGCATCGCATAATATTTGTGCCAGCTTTGATTGGGGCGATTGAGGCAACTTTGTGGCCATGATGATGGAACAAATAGATTCAATTTCATCCTCCGAATAATTAAACTGAGGTAGCTTTTCACGAGCAATCCGACAGGATACTTCTTCATGCCCAATATATGCTTCTAAAAAACCAGCATCATGATATGCAGCTGCAGTTAACAATATATCCAGTTCTTTTCCAAATACCCTCTCCGATTCTGCAAGCAAAGCTGAATGCATGATTACTTTTTCAGTATGGCTGATATCGTGATAAGTAATATTGGAAGGCAACTCTCTACTTAAAATATCTAGAATATATGATTGAGCAGCAGCTGATTGCATAAGTTAATGAATTACTTATTGATAAAAACAGGGTTTCCAAATGCTTAAGGAACTTGTCAATTCATTTCCATAAAGCCAATTTCATAAAAATTGTTTTAAATGTATTGAAAAATATTTCGCTAGAAATTTTTATTAAAATTATTCTTTAAAATTATTATACATTATGTTATTATTTAATATATATTAATACCAATTAAATGGTATTTTACTCTGATTTTGTACATTTTTTGAAGATTTAAATACAAAATGTGCATTTAAAATGTTAATATGCAAGAAACAAACATATCTAATATATTTGTTTTTAGTAACTAGTACCCCCCAATAACTGGTATTTGAATCTTTAAACCAAGGATTCAATTTAATAGTATATATACAAGCCCACTGCTTATGAGACAATTTAATACTGTACTTCAATTTTGGTATGTATCAATACCACTTTTGCTTCTTAGTTTTAGTGCACCCAATACACTTCGCGCACAACAATTAGTGATCGATAGTTTTGCTGTTTTTGGAGGTAATGGACTTTGTCCTTTTGATAAAGGTCAAACCAATTGCTTAAGTCCAGGATGCTCTGTAATTATTGGTTCATCTACCAATATCAATGGTGGATCAATTGGTAGTTATAAACTAATACAAGCTAATGGTACCAATATTTTTACAAGCAATTTGGTGAGTGGCGGATCTATCGTTTTAAAAAATAATAGTAGTGTCAAAGGAAAAATTTCGATAATAAATATTCTTTCAAATACTAGTATTGTTTTTCAGGCAGGTACTTCAGCTCAAATTATTGGCGATATTAATGTGGCAGGAAATAGTTCCATTTCAAATAGTGGTAGTAGTAGTGTTACAGGAAAAGTAACGCACCCTAATGGAACTACTTATATAGGCCCAATTCCAACCCTAGGTAATATAATTGCAGCACCAAGCCTTCCCAGTTTACCCTTAATGCCGCCAATTAGTATTTTTCCAGCTGCAGGAATAACAAATATTACAGCAACTAAAACCATTAGTCCGGGTTCATATGGAAATATCACACTTTCAGGTAGTCAAACCATCACACTTTCTGGAACTGGTACATATATATTTAATAGCATTCAGTGCTCAGGATCTACTAATAATTTTGTTTTTGATTTTAAAAATGATCCCACCGGAACCATTAAAATATTTGTGTATGGCGATGTGAATCTGAACAAATGTTCCGCCTCATTACTTAATGGCGGAAGTGCTAATAGAATCTATTCAGAAACACATGGTAATGGTAAGTCTTTTAACGATGCAACTTGTGCCTGGAATATTGCAAATGGTTCTTCCACTGCAATCTCCAAATGGTTAGGAACAATTTGGTCACCTTATGCAGCAGTATACATAGGTACAGGTTCTGGTCAAACAAATTATACTGGTGCTATTTGGAGTGGCACACAGGTTAATATTGGAAATTCTGTGACCTTAAATTTTGCTCCATTCCAAAATTGTAGTACTCCAAATGTGAACGCTGGTTTAGATCAAAATTTAACATGCGATAATCCTGTAATTCAATTAAATGGATCATCTACTACCAATAATGTATCCTATAGTTGGACTGAATTAAACGGAGTAGCAATTACTTCCGGTGCAAACACTGCAACACCAACAATTTCCAATGAAGGTACTTATATTTTAAAAGTAACCAATCTTAGTGGAGGCTGTAGCGCAACAGATACAGTGGTAGTAAAATTCATTCCTTGTATTCTGCCCTATTATCCTCCGCCAGCAAATGGAAAAGTGGGAGACGCTAATTTAATTGGGGCAGAATTAAGTTCATTGGCAGCCAATTTTGGCCGTGTTAAGGATTCAGCTCAGGCAATATTTATCATTAAAAGCGATAGTGTATTTGTTGAAGTGATATCACTTGTTGGTCAAACCCAAACTTTATTGAGTTTGTTACAATCCAGCTATGGCTTAACAAACATCGTTGATAATGGCCCTGGCTCATTAATAATTACTGGTAAGATTCCAATTGCAAATCTTACTTCCTTAAATATTCTGACCACTTTAATTGATTTCGTTCGTCCCTTGTCGCCACCACTTAGAAATATAGGTATTATTACTTCTCAGGGCGATAGTGTGATCCATAGTAATTTTGTACGTGGAGGTTATGATATCAGCGGGAAAGGTGTTAAAATAGGTGTTATTTCAGATAGCTATAATACATTATTGGGCAATCCAGAACAAACTGATATTTTAAATGGTGATTTACCAGGTGTCGGAAATTCAAAACATAGTATTCCAGTAAAAGTACTTAAGGAATATCCTTACGGAAGTTCAACAGATGAAGGAAGAGCCATGTTGCAGATTATTCATGACATAGCTCCAGATGCTACACTTGATTTTAGAACAGGATTTGTTTCAGCAGGTGATTTTGCGCAAGGTATTTTAGAATTGCAAAAAGATGGATGTGATATTATAGTAGATGATGTTACATATATTAATGATCCATTTTTCCAAGATGGTCCTATTTCAAAAGCTATTGATAGTGTAGCAGCAAAGGGTGTAAGCTATTTTGCTGCTGCGGGAAATTATGGATCTCAATCTTATGCGGCCACATTTAATCCAGTACCCGCTCCAAATGGTATTACTGGATATGCACATAATTTTGGAAGCGGTTCAATTTTTCAGAATGACTCTTTGTTTGCCGGTACTTATACATTAGTTCTTCAATGGCAGGATTCGGTCTATTCATTGGGGCAAACTAGTCCAGGAACATCTACCGATTTAGACATATATCTGACCGATGGTAATGGTAAAACATTATTTGGCTTTAACAGAAACAATGTAAGCGGGGATCCGATTGAAATATTACCTTTTACTGTTACTACTTCTACTGCAGCCAATTTAATGATCATACAAGCCAATGGCAACAAACCAGTTAAATTCAAGTATGTTGTGTTCAGAGGTAATTTAAAAATGAACAATTTCAGTACAGGTAATTCAACAATTGTTGGACATGCAAATGCACTGGGAGGTATGGCTGTTGGAGCAGTTCGTTATACAAAAACACCTGCATATGGAGTTAGCACTTCTGAATTAGAAACTTTTTCTTCACTTGGGGGAACTTTCGTAAATGGCACAGTTAGAAACAAACCTGACGTTGTTGCGCCAGATGGAGTTAGTACTACTGTTGAATTTGGCTCCAAAAATATCAGTGGTACATCATTTCCAAGCTTTTTCGGAACATCCGCTGCTGCACCGCATGCTGCTGCGGTAGCTGCTTTATTAATAGAAGGTAAGAAAAAATATGCTAATGAAACGATCACTCCAGAAAAAATCAAATCACTTTTAATAAATTCCGCACTTCCAATTAATGTTCCAGGTTTTAATTTTAATAGTGGCAATGGTTTAATTCAGGCAGATTCAGCTATGAAAACTTTTGCAGCCCCAAAACCTGTAGCTACAAAAATAGTTGTACAAGATCCTAGCATTGTACCTGGCTCCCAACCTCTTGATGTGACCATTAAAGGAAACTACTTTGATAATAATACACAAGTTTTATTCAGAGGTGCACCATTACCTACGGCACTAGTAAATTCTACAACTGTAAATACTACAATTCCTACTTTCTTAGGCAACCCTCCGATTCAAACTTTTAATGCTCCAAAATCGAGTGTAGGAATTGATGGAGGTGCTTCAGATACATTGCGTTTTTTCACTCCTGTTAAAAAAGTTGTTACTGTAACTGCTGAGAAAAAAACAAAAAAATTTGGGGAAAAATTGCCAGTCTTTACTTCCACCATTTTAGTGGATAGTATCCCATTGACACAGACAAATTTTACATTGCATCAACTGGGTTTAGATAGTATTTTATATTCTACCCCCGCAACCAGTTTCAGTAATACTGGAATCTATTTCATTGCCCCTTCAATGCGAATTTTGAACCTCAAGGATTCATTTGATATTTCATTGACTGAGAAATTTAATTATGTATTCAATAATGGGGAATTAAATATTCAAAAATTACCTTTATTAATTACTCCAAAAGACACTACACTTACTTACGGAAGTAAAATTGCAAACATAGGTTTCAATTATAATTTCCTAGACACAGGTGTTACTACAATTGATAAATTAAAATTATTAGATTCAATTTCATCCATACATCAATCATTTATAAATGATACTGTTATCGCTTTAGTAAGCGGTAAAGCAATTGTTAGCGGACAAACACTTTCAGATGCGGCACTCAATAGTTTAAGTTTTATGGCTAGTGGTAAAGCTATTGTAAGTGGTAAAGCAATCGTCAGTGGCAAAGCCATTGTAAGCGGAAAAGCAATTGTAAGTGGTCTTCAGGTCAATGATACCACCTGGGCCATTGATGTTCCAGCAACAACTATCCTAAATTATCAAAATAATGATTCTGTAGTTAATCTGGTTAATGGGAAGGCAATCGTTAGTGGTAAAGCCATTGTAAGCGGCAAAGCAATAGTAAGTGGCAAAGCAATTGTAAGTGGTAAAGCAATTGTAAGTGGTTTAACAATATTAAATAGTGCCAATACAAATGATACAACTAATAATCATCTGGTAGTAATTGTTGACTCAACTGATATAGCGGGATCTTCCAATGAAATATCAGATATTAAATCAATTAATTTAATTACTGGATTTAATGTTGGTGTCAACACCATTGTTCCTGGAGCCATGCTTTCAAATAATTTTGAAATTAGCTATGGACTTGGTCACCTAAACATTGTACCAGCTGAATTAACTATTAAAACAAACGACACCGCTTTCTTTTATGGTAATACCCCTGTTTATACTGATAGTATCACTGGCTTCCTCTATGAAGATACTGTTGTCAATACCGTCAATGGACAAGCATCTCATCAGATATTAGATACAATTAATCACGTTACTATTAACAGCACTCCTGTTCCTGCAGGTGTATATAAAGTCATCCCATCAAATTTGCCTTTAATCGATCCTTCAAATTATATTGTAAATTATAAATCAGGCATACTTACCATTAAACAGGATACTATTTTCGCAAAAGTGGTGGATACTTCCCGTTTTTATGGTTATCCCAATCCTGCATTTACCATTCAATACAATGGATTTATCAATGGTGAAAATGAAAATAATGCTATTAATACATTACCAGTTGCTTCTACAAATGCATTGATAAGTTCTAATGTAGGCCAATACCCTATCAATTTAACTGGAGGACTTGCCAAAAATTATTGGATCATCAATTCTTCTGGAACACTAAGTATTAAACAAGATACCATCATTGCAAAGGCGGTAGATACTTCTCGCGCATTTGGAGCCGCTAACCCATTATTCAGAATTCAATATTCTGGATTTGTAAACGGAGAAAATCCAAATACCAGTTTGAGTATTATTCCAATAGCTTCATCTGTTGCTAGTTCTAATTCACCTGTTGGTACCTATGATATTAATTTATCTGCAGGTTCAGCAAACAACTATACTATCCTTAATAAAAAGGGCATTTTAACTATAACACCATCTATACTTACTGTTAAAGTAAATGACAAATTTATTAATGATGATGTAGCCTCACCAAGTTTCACCGCCACATATTCGGGATTTGTGAATAATGATAATGCAACTGCAATAGTATCAGGACCCATTTTCTCTATTTCCCCAATCTATAAAGTTGAGCAACCCGGTATTTACAATGTGTCGGCTTCTGGTATCAAATTATCCAATAGCACTAATTATTCCATCAATTATGTACCAGGAAAACTCTATGTGAATTCAGATGATGGATCATCTGGAGTAACTGTTAGTTTAAAATGCGTTCAGGTGCTTACTAATAGTCCAACTGGATTTGGGTATGTTGCTCAATTTGCATTCAATAACCCCAATAAATATTCAATGTATGTTCCTTATGGCTCTAACAATCAAATAACTACTGGTACCGGAGGCAAATTCAGCGGGCAACCTCCTTTTATTTTCACACCTGGAATGGGCACATTCAATGTATATTTTAATGGTACAACCATTACTTGGAAATTGATAACACCTACAAAAAATGGTAATAGCCAGTCTAATGCAAGTGCGAATGCCTCTTCTCCAAAATGTACCATTCCCATTACATTTGAATCAGTAGATCTTGCCACTATAAACATGGTTAATTCAAATGTTAATCAAACTGATGGAGATAAAAACCTGGTTCCATATCCTAATCCTACAAAAGGACTGGTTCAATTTAATATTCCGAATTCGATAATCAGTGAAAAAGATGTGGAAGTATTTGGGGAAACTGGTATTAGATACTTTGTAACCCTTAATGGGAATTCTGCAAATGGCAAATTCTCAATTGACTTTTCAAGACTAGTAAATGGAATCTATTTAGTAAGAGTAAAAACAAATAATGGATATAAGGAATATAGAATTATTAAACTTTAAGTAAAATTCAGTTAATTTGGAAGTATATAAAATTGAGGTATTGTAGAATACCTCAATTTTATTGTTTGCTTGTCATTTTCAATTATTTTGAATTTTTAGGATTAGGTATTTAATTCTCGAAGATAAAATAAAGGCTTTGTAATGACTAATATATTTAGTATTTTGTGTCTAAATAATTTAGTTATGTTTAAGGGAATAAACGCCATAGAGTTTTCGAAAAGGTTTCAGACC
>JANYCA010000003.1 GCA_025360525.1 Chitinophagaceae bacterium
TCGGAGACAAAAAATCTTCCGCAGAACTAGTCCCCGTTTTTAGAATTTACTTTTATCCAAATCGTCTTTCTCCATTTAGTTCTCCCCGCATTGACAACAAGTCTTTTAATGAATTAGGAAATACCAGAAACGCTATTGTACCTACTTGATATGTATTCAACAAATCATCAACAACCGCTTCTCTCCCATTTTTTCTTTTGGGGCACGGTGAACACAAGGAGGCACCTTGCTTTCAGGATGTTCTATCGCTAACCTCCATAAGTTACCAACACCTAAGCTGACAGGGCTTGCAGCAGGATTAGCCTGATAGTGCAAATCAAAGAAATGTTCCATTAAAAATGATTCAAAACCCTCATCAGCTCCACCATATAGCTTTTTGAGTTCAGCACGTATTTCGGGAACAAGCACTTTTTGTTGGGCTTGTAAATTGGGTAATATTTCACTGGGCTCGCCATAGTAAGTGCATAAAAAAGTATCGGTTGGTATAGGAGAACGATCTACATGAAAAGAATACACATCCGTTGGAAAAAACGGGTAGGAATCATCCCGCTCATAGCACCTGATAACATTGAGTATCGGAGATACACCACGGGCTGTCAACAGTTGCAAATCATTTAATAAAATTTCACGGGCAAGCTGCCCCTGTTCACTCAATTCAAGTGCATGAAGTTCTTCTTCCCCCAATACCGCCATATTTTCGTGTAGCGCTACCTTTTTAATAATCTCAGCGAAATCACCTGCTAGTGTACGGGTCCAGCAAATTGCATTCACTGCTCCATCAAAAGGCGTGGAAACCAGGTCTTGAAAATTAGTGACACAGTGAATTTGATTTTCAGCAGGAGATAAATTGATCATAATGGTTTGTAAAAGTAGATAATCATGTAACGAAAGTAGCAAAAAGGCTACTACAGGGCGGAGAATTACGCCAAATCATTTTACCGGCTTCAAATCTGGGGTACTGGCAAAGATGACAGGGATGACTGTTTAATAATTCCTAAACAAATTTATAAACAACAGCCCTGTTAGAGGCGTTAAGCATACGCTTGCAGATTAACGCTGCCAACGGGCTAAATGAGATTTACGATAATTTTTATACATGCGGTAATTCCTGAAAAATAATTAGCCCCCTTCGGACAGCTTTAGCACCGTTTCGTCCTTTGTCGATTTATTGTCTTGTATTTTTTTAGTACGTTTAATAAATTAGAGTAGAAATAGCTTAATTAAGGTTTACTTTTTGGTGTTTAGTTGAATATAAAATGATTATTAATAAAACATTGTCAATTAAATATTGTACCACGAAAAAGGTCCAAACTTGTATTCTGCTATTCATTACAGAATAATATACCCTCCCCGCCGCCTTTCAATTATAAAAAATAAATCAGCATTTCTATGCATTTATACATCGGAAAGCAATTGGTCACTATTGCAATTTTTGTTTTTATCATTAAGCCGTTGAGCGCACAAACCAGCATTAACGGCCTGGTAAAAACAGAAGACAGCAAACCCCTCGAAGGCGCCAATGTGCTGCTATTAAATGAAAAAGACTCCGCTCTGGTTAAGGGAACAATCACCCGCTCTTCGGGCAGCTTTAGTTTAAATATTAATCAGAAGGGCAGTTACCTTATCAGCATATCTTCTGCAGGATACAAACAGTATTACAGCAAACCATTCTCTGCCGTTGAAGGTTTTAATGCCAGTACGATTGTGCTCTTAAAGCAAACTGTTCAACTGAATGATGTAACTATTATTTCAAAAAAACCCATGTTTGAACAGAAGATCGACCGCATGGTCATCAATGTAAAAAACAGCATCACCTCCGCCGGTGGAACAGCGCTTGAAGTGCTGGAGAAATCTCCCGGTGTGGTGGTGAACCGCCAGAACAATTCAATTGCACTGAATGGTAAAGATGGTGTGGTGGTGATGATAAATGGAAAGCTCACCCATATGCCTTCAGATGCACTGGTGCAGCTGCTGAATGGAATGAGTGCATCGAATATTGATAAGATAGAATTGATTACAACACCGCCTGCCAATTATGATGCGGAAGGCAATGCAGGCTTTATCAACATAGTGATGGCCACCAACCCAAACAAGGGATTGAACGGCTCTTTTTCTGCCACTATGGGATATGGCAACGGATATACACCCCGAGGTTCGCTCAATTTCAATTACAGAAACAGCAAAATCAATTTATTTGGGGATTTTTCATTTACCTGGCAAAACCCAATCCAGGACTGGAATTTTTCTCACCGCAATTTTATCCAGGACGTAAAAACCGAGAACACATCCGAAACAAACAGGCACGTAAGGGATGGGGGACAGATTGCACATGTGGGTATCGATGTGCAGGTAAGTCCTAAAATAATTATTGGGGGCATTATTGGCGGCTTCAACAGCAAATGGAATATGGATGCGTACAATCATCTTTCCATAATGAAAAATAATGTGCAGGATACCTCGGTGCAGATAACAAATAATGAACTCAATCAGTGGACGCATTATATGGGCAATATCAACTTTTCGTATAAAATAAAAGAAGCGGAAAGCATCTCTGCGGATTTGGATTACCTATATTATAAAGACAACAATCCCAACACTTATCTCAATCAGTATTTTAACGGTATTGGCACTTCGCTGGATGCAGAAGACACAAAAAGCAGCAAGCTTACGCCTTTTACCGTATGGGCCGGTAAAATTGACTATGCAAAAAAGATAAGTGAAAAAGTAAATGTGGAATCCGGGGTAAAACTTGCTTTGTCAAGATTCACCAACGATGTTTCTGTTGAAACAAGAAAACAAAGCGACTGGGTGAAAGATCCTGACCTGACTGCCAAATATAATTTGAAAGAAAATATTGGTGCAGTTTATAGTGCATTGAGCATAGCAGCCTCAGCAAAAACAACTGTAAAGCTGGGACTCCGTTATGAATATACCAGCTCCAACTTGGGCAGTGAATTGGTGAAAAATATTGTTGACAGAAAATACGGAAGATTTTTTCCAAGTGTGTTTGTAAACCATAAATTGAATGACAACAATTCTGTAAACTTTTCTTATAGCCGCCGCATCACCCGGCCTACATTTCAGCAGATGGCGCCCTTTGTTATTTTTATTGACCCCTATACTTTCTTTTCGGGCAACAGTGGTCTGCAGCCTGCTTTTTCCAATGTATATAAGGCAGATTATCTTTTTAAGAAAATTGTTTTTTCTGTTTCTTATACAAATGAAGATGAATCCATCGCCGGCTTTCAGCCAAAAACATCCAAGAACAACAAGCAGATTTTGGCGGCAGAAAACCTGGATAATATCAAAACAGTCAACATCAGCCTGTCGCTTCCATTCACCATTACAAAATGGTGGAACATGCAGAATAACATACAGGGCAATTGGCAAAAATTATCTACCACCTACAGCAAAGGGCCATTTAGCGTGGAACAGAAAAATTTCAGTTTCAACAGTTCACAGAATTTTATACTGCCGCATAATTTCAGCATGGAACTTTCGGGGTTTTACGACTCCAAAAGTTTGTATGGCGCAGCTGTAATCAGCAGCAGGGGAGTACTAAACTTTGGTGTGCAGAAAAAATTCAGCGATAAAAAAAGTAAACTCCGTGTGTCGGTGGATAATATTTTTAATGGCGGTGTATTCAGGGCGTTAACAGATATCCCATCGGAAAATGTTTATTCAACAGCAGAGTACCGGTTTATGTTCCGCACTGTGAAAGCTACTTTCACTTATAATTTCGGCAGCAATACTTTAAAGGACAAGCGAAACCGCACCACTGCTTCCGAAGAAGAACAGGGAAGGATAAAATAGAAAATACCTGTTGGATTGCTGAGCCCACAAACAGGCCAGTGCAAATGTTGTCTGAATCAGGATTTACAGAATTGCAGGATTTACAGGATTAGGATACTTCGGATTAAATACCTTTTTACATTGCAAATTGTTTGCGCCAAAATTAATAAGCAAGCTCGTTGGTAAATCATAAACAACAACATAATTCTTTGCCGGGGCAAGATGAACATCTTCTGAATTAATCAGTGCCTTTAATTCTACCATAATGTTTCCTTCCACGATAAAATCAGCTCTTCTTGTTCGCACTTGTTCTCCATCATAAAAAATAGTTTGCTCTTTTCCCCAACAAAATCCAAGCTGCTTTTCTTAGTTCAAAAGCAAGGCATCGCTGGTAAATTACCTTTTGAAAACCATTGCCCAAAGTGTTGTCCAATTTTATTGCACATCCTATTATCTTAAATGTAATTTCATCAGTTTGCATATCCTGATAATTTTAAAAAGTCAGATTCCGTTTTAACTGATTACATGATTTTTAGGATTTCAAAATGCTGCCAATCCTGCTAATTTTAAAACTGTCTGAATCAGGATTTTCAGAATTTTTGGATTAGCGGATTGCCTCATCCTATTCAAACTCTTATCCGGAAAAGGCTGATTTCGAAAGCTTGTAACTCTAGCTATTTTCTTTGCTGTTTTTATATCCTGTTTATATTTTAATCCTGAGAAACCTGCTTCAGACTATCTTTCAGGCAACCAATACAGCAATACTAGCCCCTTAAAATATTTTGCATAGCTCCCCAAAGCTGCAATACTCAAACTGTGCGACGCAACGATGATGCTATGAAATACAAATGCCGGTAACATAAAAAATACAAGGGTAAACAAACTCCATTTTTTTAATACGGAAGGATCTTGCTACCCTTGTTACTCGGGTACTCGAAGCTTTTTTGTCATCATTAGAACGTTGCGGGCGCAGCCTGACTGTTTTCAAACGGGGTTTATTACTTTGTTTCTTGTTGTAAATAATCACCAATTTCATCGACCTCATCGGAATTGCCCAATCCTTTGGGGTTGGGGCCATATTCGTTTTCGCCGTTAATGCTATCGGCAAACAACATCCAAAATCCATAAAACGGGATGATTTGATACCAGCCGGAGTTGCCCCTATCGTGGCAGCGTTTGCAGCCTTGTGCAAGCATTATCCAAATAATGGGGATGAAGATGATCAGATACAAAAGAGAGCCTGTACCTGATTCAGGATTTGGTTGCAATAAAGTGAATTGCAGTGTTACTGCTACTAAAAAGTAGGCTACAAGGGTTATGCCATATTCTGTTCTGCGGATACGGCCATTAAAAGAGAAAAGTTTCTTGAACATGAGGTTAATGGTGGTTTAGGTTTTTAATAATAATTTTCAGGGCTTAATATAACCTTTGACTGCTGCGCCACCTAATCCATTGAGTAACTGGTCGTTTTCAGCCTGTAGGTGGTAAACACACCCTCCCTTGTTGTATGGGTTTCGATTGTAGATGGTTCCCATTTTTAGGTAGGTGGCTGTTGGGTTGTATATCCGTCTGAAGCTCGAGTTATTGGATTGGATGATTTGATGAATGATTATATTTTGGATTGAATACCTTTTTATATTGGAGGCTCGTAGAACCAAAATTAATGAGCAATCCTACAGGTAAATCATAAGCTACTACATAATTTTTTGCCTGGGCTAAATGGACATCTTCCAAATTAATAAGTGCTTTTAATTCTACCATGATATTTCCTTCAATTATAAAGTCGGATCGTCTTGTACCCACTTCCTCCCCTTCATAATAAATAACCTGTTCTTGTTCCCTTACAAATTCTAATGCTGTTTTTCTTAGTTCAATAGCAAGGCATCTTTGGTAAATCACCTCTTGAAATCCATTGCCTAAAGTGTTGTGCACTTTCATTGCACATCCAATTATCTCAAATGTTATTTCATCTTGTTGCATCATCCTGTAATTTAAATTTTTAAATTGTCTGAATAAGGAATTGTATCCTGTTAATTTTTAATTTGTCTGAATCAGGATTTACAGGATTTATGGATTGTAGGATGGCTTCAACCTATTGATATTCTTATCGGGGAAAGTCTGTTTGTGAAAGCTCGTGACTATAAATATTTTCTATTCGGTTTAATATCTGCTAATTTCTTTTTTGTCTGAAGCAGGATTTGCTGGATTTATTGATTGTTGGATGGCTTTATTCTGTTCGTGCTTTTATCCTAACAAAGCCTATTGTAAAAGCCTGTATTTATTAATATTTTCTATTCCGGCTTCAAATCCTGTTAATTTTTAAATCCTGCAAATCCTGATTCAGACAGGCAGATGGTTTTATTCTGTTTAGGCTCTTATCAGGGAAAGTCTGTTTGTGAAAGCTCGAAACTATAAACATTTTCTTTTCCGTTTCAAATCCTGTTCATTTTTAAATTGTCTGAATCAGGATTTTCAGAATTTATTGATTGTAGGATGACTCTATGCTGTTGATGCTCTGCTCTTATCAAGGAAAGTCTGTTTGTGAAAGCTCGAAACTATAAACATTTTCTCTTCCGGTTTCACATCCTGCTAATTCTCAAATCCTGAAAATCCTGATTCAGACTATCTTTCAGACAATAATGGCAAAATGAACATAATGAGAAAAGATACAATTAAACCAACACCGCAACAGCCGCCACCGCTTCTTTCATCCGCTTTAAAAACTTCCACAAGTCTTTCATCTCTTTTAAATCTTCTACTACCAAAATACCATTTTTGCCCACTTGTTTTAGCTTGGCTTTATTGGTGCCTTTCTGCAAAAACTGCAGGATGGCGCTAAAGATTTCGCTTTGGAAATAAGGTGAATCGGGGTTGCTTACAAAGAACCCTTTAAGCGTTTCATTTTTCAACAACATTTTTTCAAAACCCAGCTCTACGGCTATTTTACGCACCCGAACGGTGGTAAATAAATCTTCTACCGGTGCTGGTATGGGGCCAAAACGATCGAGCATTTCTTTGTGAAAATCCAGCAGATCCTGCTCATTTTCGCAGTTATCGAGCCTGCTGTAAAGACTTAATCTTTCGGTGATACTTTCCACATAACTATCGGGTATCAGAATTTCCAGGTCGGTATCAATGCTGCAATCAGATACAAAATCATCCTGCTTTTGTATTTCGTCCTTAAACAAATCCCTAAAGCTGGATCGCTTTAATTCCCTCACGGCTTCGTCTAAAATTTTCTGGTACATTTCAAATCCAATCTCAGCAATAAAACCACTTTGTTCTCCACCCAACATGTTGCCGGCGCCACGAATATCGAGATCTCTCATAGCGATTTGAAAACCACTTCCCAGTTCACTGTATTGCTCCAGCGTACTCAATCTTTTGCGACTGTCTTCGGGGAGTGTGCTCATGGGCGGAGCCAATAAATAACAAAAAGCTTTACGGTTGCTTCTGCCCACCCGTCCACGCAGTTGATGTAAATCGCTAAGGCCAAACTGGTGGGCATTGTTTACAATAATGGTGTTTACATTTGGAATATCCACGCCACTTTCCACGATGTTGGTACATACCAGCACATCGTACTTTTTATCCATAAAATCAAGTATTGTATCTTCTAGTTGGTCGCCTTCCATTTGCCCGTGTGCAAAGGCAATACTGATATCCGGGCAAAGCCCCTGTATCAGACTTTTCATTTGTGCCAGGTCTTTTACCCGGTTATGTATAAAAAAAACCTGCCCACCTCTTTCTGTTTCATAATAAATCATTTCCCGGATGGCATCTTCATTAAAAACCATCACCTCGGTTTGTATGGGCTGACGGTTGGGTGGAGGTGTATTGATGATGCTTAAATCCCTGGCGCCCATCAAACTAAATTGCAAGGTTCTTGGTATGGGGGTAGCGGTCAACGTGAGTGAGTCAACCGTTGTGCGTAACTGTTTTAATTTTTCTTTTGCAGCTACACCAAACTTCTGTTCCTCATCAATAATCATAATGCCGAGGTTCTTAAAATGAACATCTTTGCTCAATAAAGAATGAGTGCCGATAATGATATCAATTTTGCCTTCAGCCAATCTTGCCAGCGTATCTTTTTTTTCTTTAGCCGATTTAAACCGGTTGATATAATCTACCGTTACAGGAAAATCTTTTAAGCGCTCGCTAAACGTTTTAAAATGCTGATAAGCAAGGATAGTTGTGGGCACTAAAATGGCAGCCTGCTTATTGTCGCAACAGGTTTTAAATGCTGCCCGGATGGCTACTTCTGTTTTACCAAAACCTACATCACCACAAACCAGCCTATCCATCGGCATGGGTTTTTCCATATCCCTTTTTACATCTTCACAAGCCTTGGCCTGGTCGGGCGTATCTTCATAAATAAAGCTGGCCTCCAATTCGGTTTGCATGTAATTATCCGGACTGTGTACAAAGCCTTCCTGGCTTTTGCGCTGGGCGTATAATTTTATCAGGTCGGTTGCAATATCTTTTACCTGCCGCTTGGTTTTTTCCTTTAGTTTATTCCATACATCGCTACCCAGTTTGTTCATTTTGGGTACGGTACCTTCCTTGCCACTGTACTTACTTATTTTATGCAGCGACGAAATATTTACATACAGCAAATCGCCGTCTTTGTATTGAATCCTTACTGCTTCCTGCATTTTACCGCTGGCTTCAATTTTCTGTAAGCCGCTGTACACGCCCACTCCATGGTCAATATGCGTTACATAATCTCCCGGCTGTAACTCCCTCAGCATTTTCAACGTGAGTGCTTTGTTCTTGTTGAATGCCTGTTTTACTTTGTATTTATGGTAGCGTTGAAATATCTGGTGATCAGTATAACAAACCACTTTTAAATCATCATCAATAAACCCTTCGTGGATAGAAGTGGGCACGGGAATTACCTGTATCTCCGCTTTTAAATCAATAAAAATACTGTGCAGCCTTTCCAGCTGTTTAGGGTTTTCGGCAAAGAGATAAATGTTGTATTTTTTGCTTTCGTATTCCTGTAGATTTTTTATCAGCAAATTAAATTGCCTGTTAAATGGCGGTTGTTCTTTGGTATTAAAAACAATTTCGGTTGCAGTAGCCTTCCGGCCGTCAGAAGCCGGTCGTTGATTTTCTTTTTTGCCAAAATATGCCTTCTTTCCAAACTCAATAACCGGATAATTTTTGATGGCTTCTTCCAGCACCGCTGCTTTTACAAAGTCCGCTGCAACCACATTTGTTTTTTCATTTAAATCAGTGTCGTAGTCGTTCAGCTGTTTGCGTTCAACGGTGGTTTTTACCACTTCTAAAAACAACTCTAGGTCTTCTTCCTGCTGTTCAATTTTTTCTTTGATGAATTGCCAGTCTTCAGTCCACACCACCGTATTCTCCGGCAAAAATTCAAAAAGCGAAACCTTCTCCCCGGTTTGAAACTGTGTTTCTACATTGGGGATAATATTTACCTGCAACAACTTTCTTTCACTCAGTTGTGTTTCGGGGTCAAATATGCGAATGCTGTCTACATCATTGCCAAACAATTCTATGCGATAAGGTTTTTCGTTGCCAAAAGAATAAATATCGAGAATGCCGCCCCGTACAGCAAACTGCCCTGGTTCGTACACAAAATCGGTTCTTTCAAAACCGAGGTCAACAAATTTTGCCAGCATGCCATTTACATCCAACTCATCAGCCTGTTTAATGGCGATGATGTTTTCTGATAAGGTTTTTGAAAGCACCACTTTTTCGAACAATGCTTCGGGATGCGTAATTACGATTTTCTTATTGCCGCCTGCGGTAATCCTTGTCAAAGCTTCGGTCCGCAACATTACATGGCTGCTGTTGAGCAGGGCGTAATTCTTTTTATTTTTAAATGAACAAGGAAAGTAAAAAAGATCGAGTGCATTGGTTAGATTTTCCAGCGTATTGTGAAAATAGGCGGCTTCCTCTGCATCCCGTAATATAATAATGTGATTGAGCTGGCTGGCAGCAGGATGGGCAAAAACTGCTGCAACAACAAAACCAACAGCACTCCCCTGCAAGCCTGAAAGATGAATTTGGGCGGGTGTAGACAATGTGATTCCATCCACTATTTTAAAACAGCGGGGGTCATTTGCGTATCCATTCATCAACACTTCTACATTCATCCGTTGTGCAAAGATAGGAGAAGAAAAAAGTAAATGCTGCATCTTTGCAACACTTAACAACTTGATAAAATGCTAAACAGCGGAGCATACTCTCTTTAAAAATATTTACATTCGGAGTAAAAATGGCTGGAGCCGTTCTGTTATAATTTCAATCTATGAAAAACATCGTTTCTTGTATTCTTCTTTTTTTCATTCAACTGGCTTTTTTTACCGGTGTTGCACAAGAGGCAAAACCAGTTCGATTTGCTAATGGTAATTTTAAAACCAATACCAATATTGCCAATGGTTTATTTAAGAATGAAGATATCGGATTAGCCCGCTACAATGATGTGTATTATGTGCTGGTTCAATTCAGCAGCTTGCCTTCTGCTGCCACCAAACAGCGCCTGCAACAGGAAGGGATTTTACTGGATGTTTATTTGCCTGGCAATGCTTACCTGGCAACCATTAAAAATAATTTTGATTTTAGAAAAGCTAAATCTTTTCAGCTTTCTGCAATAAACTCCGTTCCGGCTTTTTATAAAATCGATCAAAAATTAATTCAGTTTAAGGAGCCTGCCGACAAAGAACAGACTTATGATATGGCAGTAACTTTTTATCAATCTGCTGATAAAAAAATGGTCAGCGCTGCGTTGCAGCAACTGGGCGCTATAATTGTAAACACCAGGTTTGATGACGGTAACAGTATTTTTATACAGGTAAATACCAGCATCGTTGATGCCATTGCATCGCTGCCGTTTGTAACCAGCATCACTTTAGAAACATTAAAAGACAAAACGCTTAATTACAATGATATTGCAGCACACGGTATCAGCGGCCTCAATGCCCTGAATGGTAAAAACCTGAATGGTAAAAATGTAGCGATTGGTGTGGGTGATAATGCCGATATATCTACTCATATTGATTTTGCCGGCAGGCTGATTAACAGAACTTCCACGACACCGGAAAACCACGGTACACATACTTCGGGCACTACAGCAGGCGCAGGTATCATCAATGTTAAAAATCATGGGATGGCTCCACGTGCTACTATCATTAGCCAGTATTTTAGCGATATCATTGTAAATACACCCGCCTATATTACAGATTACAATATGGTGCTTAGCAACAATTCTTACCATGCTGCAGAAACAGGTTGTGCCGGCGAAGGCCACTACAATGTTTTAAGCATTTTCGCTGACAAGCAACTTGCTCAAAACAAAGAAGTGTTGCACGTTTTTGCGGCGGGCAATGATGGTGCTAATACATGCACCCCTTATCCTGCAAGTTTTGGCACCATTAAATCTGGCTGGCAAACTGCAAAAAATGTGTTGACGGTAGGCGCTATAAAAACGCAGGATTACACAAATGCTTCATTCAGCAGCCGTGGCCCTGTAAAAGATGGCAGAATTAAACCAGAGATTACCAGTGGTGGATTAAATATTTTATCTACCACTGTTTACAATAATTATGGATATAACACCGGCACCAGCATGGCATGCCCTGCTGTAACGGGTTCTATTGCTTTAATGTACGAACGCTACCGGCAGTTGAACAGCGGCGCCAATCCCAGTGCTGCATTGATGAAAGCATTGGTATGCAATACTGCCGAAGACCTTGGGAATGCAGGTCCTGATTATACTTTTGGCTTTGGCATGCTCAATGCAAGGCGGGCGGTAGAAGCCATTGAAAACAATCGTTTCATCAGCAGCAGTGTTGCCAATAATAACATTACGAATCATAGCATTACAGTTCCCGCCAATACAAAAAAGGTGAAAATCATGTTGTATTGGGCAGATTCCGCCGCAGCAGTAAATGCAGGCAGCGCCCTGGTTAACGACCTCGATTTGATTGTAGTGGAACCCAATGCAACAGTACATCGGCCGTTAATTTTAAATGCTCTTCCGGCCAATGTTAACAATGTTGCTGTTGAAGGACAGGACCACATCAATAATATAGAACAGGTGGTGATTGATAATCCTCCGGCCGGCATTTATACCATTACTATTTATGGATATACCATTCCATTTGGCAGCCAGGATTATGTAGTCAGCTATGAAGTTGTTCAGGCAGGCGTAACTGTTGAATATCCATTTGGGGGAGAAACGCTGGTGCCCGGAGAAACGGAAACCATCCGCTGGAATGCAGCCGGAGATGATGCCAATACATTTACCATTGATTACTCAACAGACAATGGCAGCAACTGGAATTTGATTAACAATAGTGTTGCGGCTAGCGCCCGACTGTATAACTGGATTGTACCTAAAACTGTTACAAACAATGCATTGATGAGAGTGAGCAGAAATAGTTCGCCTTTAACAGATAAATCTGATTTTAATTTTACGGTACTAGGACAACCGGTTGTATCCGGCACCAATGTTTGCGAAGGTACTGTACAGCTAGATTGGGAAGCCCTTTCTGGTGCAACGTCTTATGATATTGTTCAATTGGTAAATGATACCATGCAGATAGTAGGAAATACAACTTCCAATTCTTTTGTACTTACCGGGCTTAATAAAAATAAAACATACTGGCTGGGTGTTGCCGCAAAAAACGGAACAATCCCGGGTAGACGTTCGGTTTCATTACAAGTTCTACCAAATAGCGGGCCTTGTACCCTGGCCATATTTAATAATGACATAAAAGTAGATACCATCCTTGAACCTGCTACAGCAAGGCAGTTTTTTGCCAATGCAGGCAATGCTACAAAACCAGTAAAAATCTCCATAAAGAATCAAAGTAATGTTGCAGTTAGCGGGCCATTTGATGCATCCTACAGTTATACAGGAGGAGCCACCATCACCGAAACGATTAATACCACTATTGCAGCAGGCGGCATATTCACCTACACTTTTAGCGGCACATACCCACAACCGCCAGCTGGTTACCGATACAATTTTAAAGCATGGGTAACCAATGCCGCTGATGTAAATCATCAGAATGACACGGCGTATAAAACAGTGCAAAACATCAACAACGATGCAATTACCGTTACACCACTTTTTGAAAATTTTGATGCCATGTCTGCAGTTGAAATACGACAAAACGAAATGGCCATCGGAGGCAATAAATACCTCGACTTTTCAACCAATACCACAAGAGGTAGGGCCAGAACGCTTGTAAACAGTGGGTTTGCTTTGAGCGGCAACCAGGCGCTTACGCTTGACCAGACGCCTTTCAATGATATAACCTCAACAGACAGCGCTATATTTAATTACAACCTATCGCAGCTAAATGCCAACCAGTTGCGCTTCGATTTTTATTATAAAAACCATGGGCAGGCCAATAACCCCGGCAATAAAGTATGGATTCGTGGCAGCGAAAACAATAACTGGATTGAAGCCTACGATCTTTTTGCAAACCAGGCAGATCTTGGTGAGTGGAAAAAAGGTATTATCAATATCAATGAGCTGCTGGCTGCAGCCTTACCGGCACAGAATTTAACCGCCACTTTTCAAATTAAACTGGGCCAGGAAGGCAATACATCTGCTAATAACCCCAACCCTGTTTCTGACATTGATGATGGGTATACTTTTGATAACATGGTGCTTAACAAAGCGGTAAATGATGTGTCTGTATTAAAGATTAATTCGCCTGATAAAAATGGTTGTTCCTTAAGCAGCAACAGTGCCATCAGCATCAATATAAAAAATTACAACAA
The DNA here is from genome assembly GCA_025360525.1 of Chitinophagaceae bacterium. Taxonomy (GTDB): domain Bacteria; phylum Bacteroidota; class Bacteroidia; order Chitinophagales; family Chitinophagaceae; genus Ferruginibacter. The sequence continues at coordinate 13,558 of JANYCA010000003.1, forward strand.
TGCCATTCTAAGCAATTTGCTGGTGAGTTACCAGGTAAATAATGGAAGTATTATTACTGAAAATATTTCATCCATTGCTGCTAATCAATCATTGAATTATGCATTTAACCAGTTGTACGATTTTTCTGCCTATACCAGTTTTAATATCAATGTATGGGTGAAATATCCGGGTGATAATTATGCTGCCAATGATAGTATCCTCAACTACATAATTTACAACAGCCCGATCATTAACAGCTTTCCTTATCTGCAAACCTTTGAGAATGACAATGGTTTCTTTTTTACCAATGGCACCAGCAGCAGCTGGCAGTGGGGCACACCTGCAAAAGCGTTGATTAATAAAGCGCCCAATGGCAGCAAGGCCTGGGTTACCAATCTATCGGGTAATTATACCGATAATGAAACGTCTTATTTAGTTTCTCCCTGCTTTGATATCAGCAGCCTAACGCATCCCGTTTTATCTTTTAGCCATGTAATTGATATTGAACTGGACTATGATTATACCTGGGTAGAATATACCATCGACGGCAAAACCTGGCAAAAATTAGGCGCTGTAAATAGTGGTACCAACTGGTACGATAACGCACCTGCAAATAACTGGCGGGCATCTAATGCAAAATGGCATGTGGCCAGTATTGATTTACCGGTAACCGGCAGCAACATTCGCTTTCGTTTTGTGCTTAGCAGCGATGTTGGCGTAACACAGGAAGGCATAGGCATTGATGATGTACGGGTACATGAGAAATCGGTGATTGCCGGCAGCGGTGGCACAGTATATCCCGGCACGGTTACAGGAGGATGGACAAACAATTGGGTACCTTTTACTTTTGGCAGTCAATCTCCGGGGCCATTGTACAGCATTGCAGAAATAAACTCCAACGGCCAAAACCTTGGCACCGTTACCATACAACCTTATTTAAACTACCCCGGTCCAATAAGAAATACCGGCAACCAATATTACCTTAACAGGAATTTTGTAATTCAATCTACCATTCCGCCAACGGGAAACCTGGCGGTAAGATTGTATTTTACGGATGAGGATGTGAATGCATTAATAAAGGCAACGGGCTGTGTAAGCTGTGCCAAACTTTTTAATGCCTACGAATTGGGTGTTACCAAATACAGCGGCAACCCTGCTGAAGATAACGAAACCCTGGATGATAATTTCAGCGGCTATTACCAGTTTATTTCGCCTTCCAACACCCATATTTATCCGCATGGAAACGGTTATTATGCAGAGTTTACCATCAACAGTTTTAGTGAGTTTTGGCTGGGTAAAGAATTAATTACACCGGCAGCAAATTCAGTTTGTGCCGCAACAACCATTACCTATACTGTACCAACAGGCGCTACTACCTACCAATGGCAGGAGAATAGCGGCACCGGTTATTTAAACATTATTAATGGTGCTGGCTTTGCAGGCGCCACCACTAATAGTTTGCAATTAATTAACCCGTCTGGCAACAAAACAGGCTATAAATATCGCTGTGTAATAGACGGGGCCAACAGTGCAGAAAACATACTCCGGTTCAGAAATCTTTGGACAGGAGCAGCTACCACTGATTGGTTTACTGCTACCAACTGGAGTTGTGGAACAGTGCCGGACCAATATACAGATGTGATAATTCCTGCAAGCCAACCAAGATACCCCATGATTAATTCCAGTACGAGTATAAGAAGCATTAAAGTTTTAAATAGTGCAACCGTTACCATCCCTGTTGGTGTTTTGTTGGATATTAAAGGGAAGTAAGGAAGATAAAATAATAGGACAATAATAATCGGTCGCATACTTTTTGTCGGCCTCATAAAAAAGACGTTAAGAAAATTAAAATGGTTGGCGTTAAGAAATGAAATTGATGTTACAGATGACAGGGTTTGCAATTAGCCTGTAAGTTGCACCAAAGCCCAGTCAAATATTGAAGTTGGAGCTAATTTCATTTTAGCCAGACATTTAAATTTTTAGTCTTTTTTATGAAGCCTAGATCTTTCTTGTTACTTCTTTGCATCATGGCAAAGAAGTAACTGGAGTCTATTTTATCTGGTCACGCCTTTGCGGGCTAAATCAATTATTCTATTAAATAAATAAGGTTTCCCTCTTCTTATAACAGTTGTAAAATTCTGAGCGTTGAAACCAGCAAACAATGGGATGTTTCTATGTATAAGCAGTATAAGAATACATTCAATTATTTTAAGCGGCATTATTATTTGTATTATTGTACAAACAAAACCACATGGCATTACAACCCTGGCGCACCGGCCACGTAATAAAAATAGCAGATGAAACTGCCGACACCAAACGATTCTGGATACAGGTTCCGGAACTGGAAAAATTCGAATTTATCCCGGGCCAGTTTGTAACGCTTGATTTACCCATTCATGAAAAAGTAAACAAACGCTGGCGCAGCTACTCTATCGCTTCCTGGCCGGATGGCACCAATGTGTTTGAGCTGGTGATTGTATTGGATAAGGAAGGAGTTGGCACCAATTATCTTTTTAATGAAATAAAGGAAGGCGATACATTAACCCTCAGAGGTCCGCAGGGCATTTTTACTTTAAGGGAACCATTAGATGAAGACCTGGTTTTAATATGCACCGGTACAGGTATTGCGCCATTCAGAAGCATGGTACATCATATAAAAAACCAGCAGGTAGCCCATAAAAATATTTACCTCATTTTTGGTTGTCGTACACAAAGTACCCTGTTGTATTACAACGAGCTGATGCAATTACAGCAGGAGTTGCCCGGGTTTAATTACATCCCGGTTTTATCAAGAGAGCAATGGCCAGGAAAAACCGGTTATGTGCACCAGGTGTACGAAGATATTTGTGCAGACAAAAAACAAGCCTATTTTTATTTGTGTGGATGGAAAGGAATGCTGGATGAAGCAAAAAACAACTTACTGGAAATGGGGTATGATAAAAAAGTAATTCATCTTGAAATATATGGATAGTTTTTAAAACAAACTTCCTGTTTGTTGTAATTATTAATATCATTGTAACCCATGACTATTTCAAGTTTGCCCGGGCATTTTTAATTCTCATTTTTTCGCTACCTTGTCAGCATAAAATTTATCTCATACAAACGATTTTCTTATGGGAGCATCTTCGATGATTGTTTTAATTTTAGCTGCGCTTGCCTTTTCTGCCATTGCTATTCTTATATCTAAAATTGTTACTACCGGTACTACCAATCCACAAAAAGGAGAACCTTACGAATGTGGCATTCCCACCACTGGTAAAACATGGGTACAGTTAAACGTAGGCTATTATTTATTTGCATTGATATTTTTAATTTTTGATGTGGAACTGGTATTTCTTTACCCATGGGCAGTGGTGGCAAAAAAAGTTGGATGGATGGCTTTTATTGAAATTATTATTTTCTTTTTTATACTGTTTATGGGATTTTTATATGCACATAAAAAGGGTGCATTAAAATGGATTTAACTGCCTCAATCAGTCTTCCTTAAAACGGAGAAGGCAGGCAGGTATAACCAGTAACAAAAAAAAATTAGCATGAATTCATTTCGTTTAAACATATTGGTAATTACAGCATGAGTAATGAAATAAATAATTCGCAGGCCTCCAAAGCCCCTGCCGCTGGCAGCCTGGAAGCTTCATTTCCCGGGCAAATACACGAAACGGCGGGCGGTGGAATTGTACTAAGTAAACTGGATGATATTATCAACTGGGCCCGATCCAATTCGTTATGGCCATTAACCTTTGCAACCAGCTGTTGCGGTATTGAATACATGGCCGTGGCAGGTGCCAAATATGATTTTTCCCGCTTTGGTTTTGAAGTGGCACGAGCCTCACCAAGACAAGCCGATGTAATTATTATTGCCGGCACCATCGTAAACAAAATGGCCCCGGTTTTAAAAAGATTATACGACCAGATGGCGGATCCTAAATATGTAATTGCCATGGGCGCATGCGCCATCAGCGGCGGACCATTTTTTTACAATACCTATTCTGTTGTTAAAGGTGCCGACCATGTAATACCGGTTGATGTTTATGTGGCCGGTTGCCCGCCAAGGCCCGAAGCCTTATTGCATGCATTGATGAGTTTACAGCAAAAAATAAAAAGCGGTTTAACGAGAGAACAGCTACAGGTTCCAAAACCTGCATCCGGTGGTGATTTGTTAAATCAAATAAAATAGATAAGCACTAAATGACGAGTGAAGAACTAAAAATAACTATTACTGAATTACTCCCCACTGCTTCATTTGAAGAAGGAGGTGAATGGCTGAATATAAACATCGACCCAACGGATTGGCAGCTATTTGCACAACAGCTGCGTACCAATGAATCCTTGTATTTTGATTATCTTTTTTGTGTTACCTGCATCGATTGGAAGACACATTTAACCATGGTTTATCACCTCTCTTCAACAAAATTCAGACACAACATTGTAGTAAAATCAAAATTGGATAAAGTAAACCCGGTAATAGAAACTGCTTGTAGTATTTGGCGTACCGCCAACTTTCACGAACGGGAAGTGTATGAAATGTTTGGTGTTCATTTCAATAACCATCCTGATTTACGGTTACTGATTTTGCCAGATGGATGGGAAGGAAAAAACCCGTTGCTTAAAGACTTTGAAGACCCAATAAATATGATTAAGCTATAGCGTCAATTTTAAAGAGAATAGAATAAAGAATTACGATTTTTAATTACAAAACATAAGTAGACCCCCTTTTGGGGACAGACCAAATGGTTGAAGAAATAGGCACAACAACGGAAGGTGATTTAATCATCAACGTAGGACCACAGCATCCCGCCACCCATGGCGTGTTGCATTTGCTGATTACGCTAAATGGTGAAACAATCAAAAAGGTAGAACCACATCTTGGTTATATCCATCGCTCCATTGAAAAAATGTGTGAGAGTTTAACCTACCGGCAATTTATTTATGTCACCAGCCGGATGGATTATCTTTCTTCGCACATCAACAACCACGGCTGTACACTCTGTGTTGAAAAAGGCTTGCAGATAGAGGTTCCGCCCAGGGCAAAAGTGATAAGAATTTTGCTAGATGAACTAACAAGAATTGCATCGCATGAATTATGGTGGGGAGCCATGGCAATGGATTTGGGCGCCTTTACTCCTTTCTTTCATGCCTTTAGGGAACGAGAAGCCATCAACGAAATTATGGAAGAAACCTGCGGGGCAAGGCTAACGATGAACTACATTGTGCCTGGCGGCCTGATGCAGGATATCCATCCCAATTTTCAAAAAAAAGTTAAAGAATTTATCAGCTTATATAAATTAAAAATCGGCGAATACGCAGAGCTGGTTACCGGCAATATTATCTTTCAAAACCGCATGAAAGGAGTTGGTTATTTATCTCCTGAAGACGCTGTTTCTTTTGGTTGCACCGGGCCAACTGCAAGAGGCAGCGGCGTAAGTTGCGACATAAGAAAACTATATCCGTATGATGGGTATGATAACCTGCAATTTGATGAAGTGCTGGAAACGGCCGGAGACTCTTTTGCACGCTACATGGTGCGGATAAGAGAGATGAATGAATCTATAAGAATAATAGAACAGTTGATAGATACTATTCCTGATGGCGATTTTGTTGCCAAAACAAAAGTGGTTTTAAAATTACCTAAAGGAGAATTTTATACAAGGGTAGAAACAGCCCGTGGTGAACTGGGGATATTTATTGTGAGCGAAGGCGGTACAACACCCTACCGGATTAAATTCCGTTCACCCGGATTTTCTAATTTATCTGCACTCGACCACATGGCAAGAGGCAGTAAGTTGGGAGATATGGTAGCCATGATGGGTACACTTGATTTGGTGATACCGGATATTGACAGATAACAGCCCATTACCTAAAGAAGGGTAAAGCAGTTCGTAAAAAAGGAAAGCTTTTAATACGAATTAAATTAAAAGTGAAACATATTTTTAAAAAAAATTACAACAAATGAAGTTCGTAGCATCAAGACTTTCAAGAGGAAATAAAATTTTTCCTGAAGAAATTTATATCGAAGAGACGGGTATAAAATTAAAACAGCCGGGTGTTTTTAGTGGCAAGACGCAGTTTATTTCTTATGAACATATTTCATCGGTTGAGATTGATTCACCACTGGTTGGATTTTCTACTTTGAGATTTTTTCATGCAGGCAAAGAAGTAATTGCACATGGGTTTACAAAAGATGATGCAGCTCAAATTGAAGTTGCCATTGAAGAGGGAAGAAAAAAAGCCAGCAATAAACAGGGGTGATAATTTTGTCGAAAAAGATCAATCATGATATTCAATAAAAGAAGGAATAACAAAACAAGTTCACAACAAAGTAGACAACAGCAACCAGCTTAGCAACAAAAAAAATAAATCATTTTGTGGAGTTTTAGTAAAATAGCAAACATAATACATGAATGGTTGAATCAAACCTTCAACGCCACGCTGGCTATTGCTTTTGAAATGGTAATAGTAGGCGTTTGTGCAATTAGTCTGTTTGCGATATTAGGGTTGGTCCTGGTGCTTATGGAAAGAAGAGTTGCGGCGTGGATACAAATACGCCTTGGACCAAACCGTGTAGGGCCAAACGGAATGATGCAATCCATGGCTGACACCGTAAAATTATTAGTGAAAGAAGGATTGACACCAACCGGCGCTGATAAATTTTTATTTAACCTTGCTCCTTACATAGCCATGATGGTAGCGATGCTGCTGCTTGCCCCCATTGCATTTGCAAAAGATTTTCAGATGTGGGATATGAATATTGGCGTATTGTATGTTTCAGCTATCTCCTCTGTTTCTGTCATTGGAATTTTAATGGCCGGCTGGGCAAGTAATAATAAATACTCGTTGATGGGAGCCATGCGAAGCGGTGCACAAATTGTGAGCTACGAGTTATCTGCCGGGCTTTCTATATTGGCCGTTGTTGTATTAACAGGCAGTTTAAATTTAAATGAAATTATTTTGTCGCAGGCTGATGGCTGGTGGATATTTAAAGGGCATATACCGGTGATGATTGCATTTTTGATTTTTATAATTGCCGTAACAGCAGAAACCAACCGGGCACCTTTTGATTTGGCAGAAGCAGAAAGTGAACTGACGGCAGGCTTTCACACAGAATATTCAGGAATGAAATTCGCCTTGTTTTTTCTGGCAGAATATATAAACGTATTTATCGTGTGCGCCATCGGGGCCACCATATTTTTAGGAGGCTGGATGCCTTTTCACATTGGCCACTGGGAGTCATTTAATCATGTAATGGATTATATCCCTTCCAGTTTGTGGTTCTTTGGAAAAACCTTCTTCATGATATTTTTGATCATGTGGTTCAGGTGGACATTCCCGAGATTGCGTATTGACCAGTTATTAAATTTAGAATGGAAATATCTTTTGCCCATCAGCATGTTTAATATTTTACTGGTCACAGCAATGGCGATTTTGGGTTGGCATTTTTAGCCACATCTCCTAAAGCGGCGATTGGGCAAACGTAAAAGAATTATTGAACGAATAACAATGAAACTATAAAACTTAAACTTTAAATAAATCCTCTTCAGGAGGCGGGCCTTATGTTTATAAAACAATACATAAAAGATATTTTTGGCGCTTTAAAATCACTGGCAGTTGGCCTCCGGCGAACAGGTTATTATTTTACGCACCACAAAGAAATCATCACCGAGCAATATCCTGATAACCGGGATACACTGGTAATGGCTGAAAGATTTAAAGGTGAAGTGGTAATGCCGCATGATGAAAACAATGAGCATCGCTGCACCGGTTGTACGGCTTGCGAACTGGCTTGCCCTAACGGAACCATTAAAATAATTACCCAGTTCGATATTACGCCGGAAGGCAAAAAGAAAAAAGCAATTGATAAATTAGTGTATCACCTGGAACTGTGTACCATGTGTAATCTATGTATTGTGGCTTGTCCATCGGATGCCATTGTAATGGCGCAAACATTTGAACACAGTGTTTTTGACAGGAGTGAGTTTACTAAAATATTAAATAAACCCGGAAGCAAAATAATGGAGGGGGTAGAATAATTAAAGTAAAAAATAAAAAGTAAAAAAATGAAAAATTCCAACTTGTTTGCACTTCTGATTTAAGATAGCTTGTAACTTTTAACTTTTGATTTTTGACTTTTGACTTTTGACTTTTGATTTTTACCTTTTGCCTTTTGCCTTTAACCTTTTAACTTTTTCATGAGCGGATCAACAATTATATTTTTTATGCTGGCGGCACTCACGTTAATAAGTGCGTTGCTGGCAGTTACTACACGGCAGATATTCAGAGCTGCCATCTTTTTATTATTCTCACTTATTGGTGTTGCTGGTCTATACTTCTGGCTGCAGTATGAATTTATTGCAGCAGTGCAAATTGTGGTGTATGTAGGTGGTATTACGGTGCTGATTATCTTCTCCATTTTTTTAACCCAACAGGCAGGTGAAAAAATGCCGAAACAACAAATAGGCAGACAGGTATTTTCTGCATTGGCAGCATTTTGCGGCTTTGCATTAATTATGCTGCAATTGTACAAACATAGTTTTACTGCAACAACAGTCACAGTCCTAGAGCCAACCGTAGTCAACATCGGTAATGGAATGTTGGGTGTGGAGCAAGGCGGCTATGCACTGCCGTTTGAAATAGTAAGTATTTTATTGTTGGCAGCTTTAATTGGTTGTATTGTAATTGCGTTGAAAGAAAAAAATATCGAATAATGTTAGCACCAGGACTGTATCACATACTTTTTATCAGCACTGCACTTTTCTTTATTGGCGTATACGGTTTCTTCACCAGGAGAAATTTAATTACCATTTTAATGAGTGTGGAGTTGATATTGAACAGCGTGAATTTAAATTTTATCGCCTTTAATAAATACCTGTGGCCCGATAAATTAGACGGCTTGTTCTTTACCATATTTATTATTGCCATAGCCGCAGCAGAAGCCGCCGTTGCTATTGCAATCATTATAAATTTATACCGAAGCCATCAATCCATCGACGTGGAAAATGCGGAAGAAATGAAATATTAATTAACAATGCCAAACGCAACATACATAGCACTTATTCCTTTACTGCCGCTGGTAGCATTTTTATTGCTCGGCTTATTTGGACGAAAATATTTTAAACAATCAGCGGGCATCATCGCTACTATTTTAATGTTGGCTTCTACCCTATTAGCACTCTACACTGCTTACGGTTATTTTTTTGAATATGGTAAGATGGAGGGCGTTTATCAAAAACTTATTCCGGTAAAATATACCTGGTTACAGTTTTCAGAGACAGTGTCTATTGATATGGGCATTTTACTCGACCCCATTAGTGCCATGATGCTGGTGGTTGTAACTTTTATCTCCCTGATGGTACATATTTACAGCCTTGGTTACATGAAAGGGGATGAACGCTTTGCTACGTACTACGCATTTCTTGGATTATTTACGTTCTCTATGCTGGGTTTGGTAATTGCTTCCAATATTTTCCAGATGTATATTTTCTGGGAGCTGGTGGGTGTTTCTTCCTTTTTATTAATTGGTTATTACTACGATAAACCGAGTGCCGTGGCCGCTTGCAAGAAAGCATTTATCGTTACCCGTTTTGCAGACCTTGGATTTTTAATCGGTATTTTGATCCTGTCATTTTATTCCGGCACATTAGATTTTAATACGTTGATTCAACGTTTGACTTCACCCGAATCCAGCGAATTAAGTACAGCACTTACTTCCTCATTTTTGGGTATTTCTGCTTTAACCTGGGGGATGGTGTTGGTATTTATTGGTGGTGCAGGAAAAAGTGCGATGTTCCCTTTGCACATCTGGTTGCCGGATGCAATGGAAGGTCCAACACCTGTTTCTGCATTAATACATGCAGCAACAATGGTGGTAGCTGGTGTATTTTTAGTGGCAAGATTATTTCCTGTATTTGCTTTATCTGCTCCCGGTGCCTTAAGTATCGTGGGGTACGTTGGCATCCTCTCCGCATTGATTGCAGCAGTAATTGCCTGCACACAAACAGATATCAAAAGAGTGCTGGCATTTTCAACCATGAGCCAGATTGGCTTTATGATGTTTGCACTGGGTGTTTCAAAATATGGTGGTGAAGAAGGCTTGGGTTATACCGCAAGTATGTTTCATTTATTTACACATGCAATGTTTAAGGCATTGTTGTTTTTAGGTGCCGGTGCTGTTATTCATTATGTACACAGCAACGATATGAAAGACATGGGTGGGTTAAGAAAACTGTTACCCATTACTCATATTACTTTTCTAATTGCCTGCCTCGCTATTGCAGGCGTACCGCCATTTGCAGGGTTCTTTAGCAAAGAAGAAATTTTATTAGCTGCATATAATCATAACCCTGTTATTTATTATACAGCGTTAATTACCTCCGCACTTACTGCCTTTTATATGTTCCGTTTGTACTTTAGTATTTTCTGGAATAAAGAGCATAATACCATCTGCGAAGAACATGGTGAGGGCGGTTTTGCAATGATGATGCCATTAATATTATTGTCCATTGGCGCTGCGGCTGCAGGGTTTATTCCTTTCGTAAATTTTGTTAGCTCGGATGGAAAAGTTTTACCAACTGAATTTCATTTGCAGTTTTCAATAGCACCGGTTGCGTTGGGTGTAGCAGGGATATTTTTTGCCATGGCGATGTACAAAAAACCAACTGCGATACCGGATAAAATTGCCGCATCGTTGAGTGGATTGTACAAGGCGGCGTATCATAAATTTTATATTGATGAGCTCTATCTTTTCATTACCAAAAAGGTTTTGTTCAATTTAATCGGAAAGCCGGCAGCATGGTTTGATAAAAATATTGTTGATGGATTGGTGAATGCCACCGGGACCGGCACTCAAATAATTTCTGAAAAAATCAAGCGAATGCAATCGGGTAAAGTGCAGCAATATGCCATTTACTTTTTGGTTGCTGTAATAGGTTTGGCGGTGTTGGTTATTTATGGGATTATGTAAAAGAAGCCCCACCCGGCCTCCCCAAGGGAGAGGAGAAGGGCAGAAGTATGAGGGATGCTGATTTATTCAGGAATAGAGGGGTTCGTTTTTAGAAATGATGTGATGGCTGAGGCGGAAAATGAGGCCGATAATATGACCTGCTCAATAATGATGTTATGTACAAGAGTGCGACGCAAATGAAGCTGCACAGAGCTATGGAGCCCGGCTCAAAAAAATGTTTTTAACTATTTGCCACGTGAAATTTTAATTTAAAAATGAACCTTACATTACTCATATTAATTCCCCTGCTTACTGCCATTGCTTTGTTACTTGTACCCAACAGGCATGTAAAATGGTTGGCATTGGCAGGTGCATCGGTCCAGCTAATTTTAGCGCTTGCTTTACTGGTTATTTATAGAAACGAAGTGGCAGCAGGCAACACAGCACAAGTATTTTTTCAACAACAATACAATTGGTTTCCTTCCTGGAATATCAGCTTCCATATTGGTGTTGATGGCATTTCTGTTGCTATGATTTTATTGACTGCCTTTGTGGTAATTGCTGGTGTGCTGGTTTCGTGGAATGTAGAAAAAATGACAAAAGAATTTTATTTCCTGTTGTTATTACTCAGCTTTGGTGCGTATGGATTTTTTATTTCGCTTGATTTATTTGTACTCTTTTTCTTTCTGGAAATTGCTGTGATTCCGAAGTATTTATTAATCGGCATTTGGGGAAGCGGCAAAAAAGAATACAGCGCCAATAAACTGGCTTTGATGCTGATGGGTGGCTCTGCATTGGTTTTGGTGGGATTGCTGGGCGTTTATTTCGGTAGCGGTCAGCATACATTTGATTTATTATTGCTATCGAAAGTCAGTATTCCGGTAAAGGTGCAAATGATTTGTTTTCCCTTATTGTTTGTAGGATTTGGTGTGTTTACTGCCTTGTTTCCTTTTCATACCTGGGTACCTGACGGACACTCATCGGCCCCAACTGCCGGTAGTATGTTTTTAGCAGGTATCTCCATGAAACTGGGTGGCTACGGCTGTCTGAGGGTGGCAACCTACATGATGCCGGAAGGCGCAAAAGAATATGCCAACATCATCATTATACTTTCTACCATCGCCATTTTATATGGCGCCTTTGCTACGATGATGCAGAAAGATTTAAAATACATCAATGCCTATTCATCGGTGAGCCATTGCGGATTTGTTTTATTGGGCATTGGCATGCTTACCAAAACAGCCATTACCGGTGCGGTGATGCAAATGGTGAGTCATGGTTTAATGACAGCCCTTTTCTTTGCAGTTATTGGCATGATCTACGAACGTACCCACACCAGGCAGGTTGACGAAATGGGAGGCCTGTTAAAAAAATTACCTTTTATTACCACCGTTTTATTCATGGTAGGATTTTGTTCGTTGGGTTTACCGGGCCTCAGTGGGTTTGTTGCAGAAATGACCATCTTCATGGGTTCGTGGGAACATAATAACAGCTTCCATCGGGTGGCAACTATTGCAGCTTGTATGAGCATTGTAGTAACAGCAGTGTATATTTTACGGGCCATCAGCAAAACTGCCATGGGGCCAATAAAAGAAAGCTACCAGCATTTAACGGATGCCACCTGGAATGAAAAAGCAGCCGCCATTATTTTATTGGCGGGCATTATTGCAATAGGTGTTGCACCCTTCTGGCTGCAGGATTTAATTAGTCCGGGGGCCGAAATAATTATGCAAAAAATACAACTGGTAAAATAAATACAACTACGGAATGAATGATTTTTTTACGATACTGAAACCTGAACTGATAATTACTTTTATCATCTTTCTGCTGCTGTTTATAAAAATTGGCAAAGGCATTAATAACGATGCCCTGCTCACTTTGATACAAGTGTTGTTGCTGCTGAATTTTATTGCCGGATTTTTTTTCAATACAGAAGGCAGCCTTTTTGATGGCATGTATTTCAGCAACGCATTAATTACTTTACAGAAAAGCATTTTAAGTCTCGGCGTATATTTAATTTCTTTGTTGTTTACAGACTGGTTTAAAAAGACGCAACATTTAACTGAATTTTTTATACTGATGTTATCCGCTTTGCTGGGGATGAATTTGCTTATTTCCAGCGGAAATTTCCTGATGTTTTATTTAGCATTGGAGCTGGCAAGTATACCGGTTGCCGCAATGGCTAATTTTGATCTGCAGAAAAAAATATCTTCGGAGGCGGCCATGAAAATGATTTTATCTTCTGCCTTTTCCTCCGGTATTTTATTGTTTGGTATTTCATTAATGTATGGCGCTACAGGTACCATAAATTTTAATGAACTGCCTGCATTGCTTACCGGCAGCCCTTTACAAATAATGGCATTTGTATTTTTATTTTCTGCCTTTGCATTTAAGTTATCCATCGTTCCGTTTCATTTATGGACAGCGGATGTGTACGAAGGTGCACCCATAGCTGTTACCTCTTTTTTATCGGTAATTTCAAAAGGAGCTATTGCATTTGTATTAGTGTCGGTTTTATACAAAGTGTTTGAACCCATGCAGGTTGTGTGGTACAATATGGTGATGCTGTTATCCATTATTACAATGATTGTTGGAAATCTTTTTGCAGTTCGTCAGCAGAATATCAAAAGATTTTTAGCCTTTTCTTCCATTGCACAGGTGGGATTTATTTTGGTGGGCATCAGCGGTAATTCTCCGGATGCTGTTGCATCAGTTGTGTACTTTATTTTGATTTATGTTTTTTCTAACCTGGCTGCATTTGGTGTGGCAGCGGCCATATCATCGCAAACAGGCAAAGAAAAAATTGATGAATATAAAGGGCTGTATCAAACCAATCCTTTGTTGTGCTGGG
>JANYCA010000010.1 GCA_025360525.1 Chitinophagaceae bacterium
AAATGTAAAACCCAATACCATTGCCACTTGCAGCTTGCTGCCAAACTCAACCTTTGCGCTCTCTTTGCCCCTTACAATGGGACGCACATGGGGCTGATGGATATTCACAATCCTGTCATCTATTCTTTTACTCCGGCTACGATGCATTTGCTCCTGCTGTTGGTAAACGGTATGTAGCACCATTAAATATTTCTGTTCTTTGGCCGATAAAGGAAAGGAACAATAGGCTTTCAAAAGAGTTTCAATATGGCCTAAGTTTCTTTTTAAAAAGCGTAACTGGCTTCCGTTGGCTTTGTATATTACTTTAAGTGACTTAGCTTTCTTTTTTGCCGTATTTAAAAAATTCTTTCTTGCAATTTGCCGGTAGGTTCTCACTTTTGTTTCGCCATGTAATAATGGATTGTAGAGCTTGTCTATCAGCTCTTCACTTTTTTCTCTTACAGCATTCAGCAACTTTAGGCCTGTAGGATAAGTGATATTTTGCGGTGCTACTGTGGCATCGGTTATTAGTTTGCCCTTGTTGCTGGTTGTTATGGAAGTGCTGGTTACGCTGGCTGCTTTTTGCCTGGCGTCATTTTTAAGTTCACCAGCGGGAGCTGTAATTGTATCGACTGGTGCCGCATCATTTTCATTCATATCATTTGGTGGCACTGATGGCTTTTGCGGTTCCAACTCTTCTTTTATACAATGAATGGCTATGATGTCATTGATTTTTGAAAGTAATTCCAGGCGTAATCTTTTTCTTATTTCTACAAATAAAGTATCACTAAATGGTGCTTCATTGGAAAAGCTGCTGTAACCTAAAAAATACTGCACAAACATATTTTCCCGGATATGTTGTATAGCACCTCTATCCGTTAGAGATTCAATATGCTTAATCATCATCGCTCCAAGGATCACTCTTCCGCTTATTGGAGGACGCCCTTCGGCTGACTTAAATAAATTATCATAATGACCTACAATCTTATCCCAGCGAATGGCTTGGGCCATTTTTACCCACCTGTTTTCTGAAGTTAATTTCTGGGCAAAAGGCGTTTCAAAACCAGCCAGCGTTAGTTGATTTGGACTGATATATTTTGGAGTGGATGCACACTTTTTGGAGACTTTAAATGTTTTTGTTTGCATGTTATTCTCATTTTATTCGCTATAACTTAGATATAATAAGACTTTGCAGTTGTTGAGCAAGCCCTAAGTAGATAGCCATTTACCGTCTGCACCACGTTTTAGTAATTCTGTGTATTTGCCTTTTTCAACAACAATTTTTCCATCTGGCATCTTCATTTGTAATCGTCCAATTTCGTAGCCTAAGTCACCATTACTTCCTGTTTCTGTTGTCGCAAATTCTGCGTCAAATGCTCCTGCTGCAATTGCTCCTTCCCAATATTTTTGAATGCCTGCTTGTCCTTTAATTGGTGCTTCATTTGGGGGTAGTAAAGTAGCGTCCTCTGTGTAGCCATTGGCTGCCGCTTCTGCATCTTTTGCATTTAGTGCTTTTACAAAATCTTTGTTCATCTGTGAAAGTTCTTTTCCTGTCGCAGGTTTTAATTTGTCGGCATTTGTGCAACCTGCAAATAATGAAAAACTCAAAAACACAATTGTCGTAGGTGAGAATAATTTTGTTATAACAGTTTGGCTATTTAGTGCCTGCTCTATTCGGTTTTCAGCTTAATCCGTTTAAAATTGTTAGTCGGTTTGGATTTTGACATTTGGTCTGTTAGCATTACAGCCGACGGCCGAGTATTTCCGAAAGCTTTGAATTGTTGTTTGTCCAGCCCGAGACTGATACCAAATAACAATTAAAAATACAAGTTAACCGATTCTGCCGAGTTAAATTTTGTACGCCCAGATGCAGTACAGTAGCGATCTGACCCCGTCCTGAAAAAAATATCAAGGCTACCCGATGGTAGCCCTGATTTAAAAATAAAAACCTTATTCCTATCTACTAGTTTCCTGCATAAATTAATTTACCAGTAATCTGCTTGCCATTTATTGTAAACCTGTAGATGAGTGTTGAGCGTAATACCTCCGGAAGGTGTAATGAAAATGACTGCATGCCGTTGATGATATGCCCCTGGTAAACTGTTTTTACTTTCTGTCCTAACACATTGAACACTTCAAGGCTTCCTTGTCCGGCTTCCGGTGAGTTGATCTCAAATCTTACTTTATCCTGATAAGGATTTGGATAAGCTTTCACTGTTAAATTGGAAACGCTGATTTGTTCTATTTTTTTATTCTGAGATGTAATAAAAATTTGCTTTAAATAACCTGATGGACATTCTGCATTAGCATTTATTACATTAGTTCCTGCTTTAAACCTTACAGTGATAGCCTCTTTCGAAATATTACCGGCCAGGGCGAAAATAAATTTATCACATTCACCATTAGTTTTAATTCCTTTACCGTTCACATCGTACTTAATTCCGTAGATGGTTTTGCCATTCTGAATACCAACTGGTATAGAAACTTTGTAACTATATTTTGCTGTCTTGTACTCAGCTCCATTCACCAGTGAAAATACCGGTATATTGGTTTGCGTAATGAAGGCAATATATGTCAGTTGCTGGGCACAACTGTTTGCACAAACATTATAAGTGAAGGTCGTTCTATTTGTGGCAGGGTTATAAGTTCTTGCTATGGTCGCCGAATAACAACCTGCATTAATTGTTCTCTCAACTATAGTAACCGTTACTGCCGCTTTTACACTGCCTGTGCATGGTGCAATGGCTGCAACCGTGTAAGTATATATGCCTGCGCCTGCAAGTGCCGGGCTCCACTTACCACCAGCATTTGGCGTACCACCTAAGCCTGCGAAAAGTTGCGTTGTAGTAAGTAGTGTTCCTTCACATACACTAAGTGTTCCGTTTGTTCCGGCACTCACTGCTGTACCCGTTACAACCCACTGGCAGGTGTTTGTATTAAAGGTTGCCGTTTGGTAACATGCCGTTGATGGGCGGGCGGGCTGTGTACCTAAATTTACCCACGTGCATGATGTTGTATTGAACTGGTAATTATCCCAACAATTCGCCTTTGCAGGCTCAATGGGCTTAGTACCGGTAACAATCCATGCACATGGTGTTGTATTGAATGTTGCATTCTCATAACATGCTGTTGCCGGACGGGCAGGCTGTGTGCCTGTTATAACCCACTGGCAGGTGGTTGTATTAAAGGTTGCTGTCTGATAACAAGCCGTTGCCGGGCGAACTGGCTTCGTACCTACATTAACCCACGTGCATGTTGCTGTGTTCAACTGGTAATTATCCCAACAATTTACCTTTGCAGGCTGCATAAGTGGGGCCACCAGTAAACTATCAGATCCCGGAGTTCCTTTATAGTCTGTAACCGTTAGATTATAAAGGGTGTTGCTTGCCTGATTTACTACGATAGATTTTGTAGTATCACCGCCGGGCGTCCATTTATACGACGCAAAATTAATAGCAGCCATTGAAGGAGACACGCTGGTAGCAGGCTTTGTAAGCTTTGCTGTTCTGCCTGAGCTGGAAATATCGCTAACACCCGCAGTAACATCTCCATCAAAGCGATAGTACAGTCCCAGTCCCGGACTCGATGGGGCAACAATGGTATTCATAGTTGCCATGATCGAATCTGCATTTCTTCTTTTACCCCACAGCCGCAATTCATCCATCTCCCCTTTGTATCCTAATTTACTACCTAATCCGGCAAGGCAGAAGTCCGGGAAAATACCTACATTGGTGCCCGGTTCGTAGTAAAAAACATTAATAAAACGTTCAGCCGTTTGAATCTTTCCTTCCAATTTACCATTAATGAAAATATACATTGCAGAATCGTAGTAAGAGGCAGCCACATGGGTCCATACATTCGGCTCTATATTACTAACAGAACTAACCTTATAGTCTATAAATGAACTGATTCCTTTTGTGAACTCATATACGAATTTGCCATTTTGAATAGAGTATCCAAAGAAAGTACCGTGCGTCTTTACCGTGTCCCTGGTTAACAAATATTGAGTTCCGCTTACCGATGCAGGCTTTATCCAAACCTCAAACGCAGCATAAAAATCAACTTTCCAGCTATTATCAGGGTTACGAGTCCAATCCGCACCATAATACCCAAGCGCACCCCCACCGCCTGGTTGCGAATTTTTAATAAGACCCATACTGGTTCCATCAAAACTAATGGCATTTTTAGCAGCGCCGTTTGCGGTAAGGGTAATTTCACCTTTTACACAATCACGTGTACTTGTTATCTTTGGCTCCGGAGCTGCCTCATAAACTAAATGCAACATGTACATGATATCATTTTCTAGTGTCTTGTTAGTAGACAAATAAGTGGCACTATCAGTTGCTGCAGTAAACGATTGGCCTCGCCATACATAAGGCAAACTAGTAGTTATAACACTCTCTCTTTGATAAGAAATAGATTTATTACTTATCATCATGGGCGCAGTGCTAATGCCATGATGGTTAGCTGCAATAATAGAATAGGGAGTGGCAGTATTGTATGCATAAATAGTACCTATCGAAGAGTACCTCGCTCTGGGTGTACCTACAATGGAACCGCTACTGTCAAGGCGTATTCTTTTATCAAAATCGTTAAAGTTCACTGTTCCTTTATCTACACCGAATACGCCATAATTATCCATGAACGGAAGGGAGCCAACGCCGTATGCATGCACATTGTAGAGTATTCCACTCGAATAATTATCGATGATATTTACTTTCCCGCTGTCAACTCTAACAATCTGGTCCGCCCATTGACCATACCACTTACCGGTAACTGCACGTACATTTTCTAATGTATCCACTCTAAGTAGATAGCCGAAAGACATAAGATACAAATTATCATTGCTGGGATCTATCGCCATGCCACTTATCCAGCCCGGCATTTCTGCATCCGGTCCATTTCCCGGCTTAAACTTTTGATAAACTGATGATTCTTTACCAATAACTGACATTTGGCCGCCAGGCTTAATTTTTACAATACCGTTGCCCAAATTCGGAAGTATATAAATATT
>JANYCA010000029.1 GCA_025360525.1 Chitinophagaceae bacterium
ACAACACTCGATACATACATGCAGGATGTGGCTGAAAATGCTTTAATGAAAATGATGGTGGGCAATAACTCTTTGCATGGTACGGCCATTGTGATGGAAACGGCCACCGGCAAAATAAAAGCTATTGCCAACCTGGGAAAACAAAAAGATAAAAGAGACAGTAGTTTTTATACAGAAGATTTGAATTATGGCATAGGCAAGGCAACAGAGCCCGGTTCTATTTTTAAACTGGCCACTTTAATTGCTTTACTGGAAGATAAATATGTAACTAAAAATTCTATCGTGGATTGCGAAGGTGGAGCCAAATTATTTTATGGGTTGAGAATAAAGGATTCTCACCTGGGTACTGGCGCAATCACAGTGAAGGATGCTTTTTTGAGAAGTAGTAATGTAGCATTTGCAAAGCTGGCTGATCAATATTATCACACGCAGCCATCAAAGTTTATTGAACATTTACATCATTTTAGGTTAGATACCTTAACAGGTATTGATATCACTGCCGCATCCGGAAAACCGACTATCAAAAAGCCAACCAACAGAAGCTGGGCTAACACCACTATTCCCTATATGGCGCATGGTTACGAAGAATTGGTTACACCGTTGCACATGCTGATGCTGTACAATGCTGTGGCTAACAATGGTAAAATGATGAAGCCTTACCTGGTAAATGCAATCAGGGAATATGGTATAGATGTAAAGAATTTTCAGCCACAAATATTGGTTGATAAAATTTGCAGCGATGAAACCCTGGTTCAGCTAAAAGAATGTCTTGCTGCAGTGGTGGACAGTGCACATGGTACCGGCCATAAAATATTATTTGACAGTGCGTATGCTATCGCAGGTAAAACAGGCACAGCAGTAACGGCATTAGATAATAGAGGTTATAATAAAGGCAATAAAATTTACCAGGCTTCTTTCATTGGTTATTTTCCTGCTAACCAACCCAAGTACACGATTGCAGTAGTTATACAAAACAGTAATGAGTCCAAATTAATTTATGGTGCAGACGTATCCGGAACAGTCTTTAAAGAAATAAGCGACAAAATTTATAGTCGTTACGTGGGTAACAAAACGTACAAGTCAAACGCAGGGCCAGACACCGTTTTCTACAACTTTACGGGATTGCACAATGAGATTGCAACTATCAACAGTACTTTAAAAATACCTTTTACAGATTCCGCAAATGGGGGTTATTGGAGAACAATGCAACTGCAAAAGAACAATGCAGTATTACAATTTCCAACGATGATGCTTACAGGTTCACAAGTAATTCCCAATGTAATTGGGATGGGCTTAAAAGATGCAGTATACCTCACAGAAAATAAAGGATTGAAAGTAATAGCAACAGGCAGAGGGAAAGTAATTAATCAAAGCTTAGCAGCAGGAACCACATTTAAAAAAGGAGAAACGCTCACAATTTTTTTGAATTGATTTTAAAAGATATACTATATAAAGTTAGCATTCGCAGTGTAAAGGGTAATACCGATGCAGTTATAAATGATTTGCAGATCGATTCAAGGAAAGTCAATACTGGAGATTGTTTCATCGCCATAAAAGGTGTAGCAACCGATGGTCATCAATACATTGATACAGCCATTAATAATGGCGCAATAGTTATTGTTTATGAAGAGTTGCCGGTATCCTTTGTTGAAAAAGTCACCTATATACAAGTAGAAAACAGCGCCATTGCGGCAGGCTTTATCAGCCATAATTTTTATGGAGAGCCGTCTTTGAAATTGAAGTTAGTAGGAGTTACGGGTACCAATGGCAAAACAACCATTGCCACCATTTTGTGGAAATTGTTTGCTGCGCTGGGTTACAAATGTGGATTGATAAGCACGGTACAAAATCAAATTGGTGAGCAGGTAATTCCATCAACGCATACCACGCCCGATGCCATTAGGGTAAATCAATTGGTCGGAAAAATGGCAGATGCCGGTTGCGATTATGTTTTTATGGAATGCAGTAGTCATGCCATTCACCAGCATCGGATTGCCGGACTGCAATTTGCGGGCGCCCTGTTCAGTAACATCACACACGATCACCTTGATTATCACAAAACATTTGATGAATATATCCGGGTAAAAAAATCATGGTTCGATGAGTTGCCTGCAACGGCTTTCACCATCAGCAATGCAGATGATAAAAGGGGCAGGGTGATGTTGCAAAATACCAACGCTAAAAAATATTATTACAGTCTTAAAACACTGGCAGAGTTTAAAGGAAAAATTTTAGATAATAGCATTACAGGGTTGCACATGATGGTAAACGACCAGGAAGTGTATTTCCGGCTGATTGGTGAATTCAATGCCTACAATTTACTGGTAGTTTATGGTGCGGCCATTTGTCTTGGTCAGGATAAAAACCAGGTATTGCAAGTGTTGAGCAACCTGGACGGAGCCGAAGGCAGGTTTGATTATTCGGTGAGCCAAAAAGAAAAAATTATCGGTATTGTGGATTACGCTCATACACCGGATGCGCTGTTGAATGTGTTGGCAACTATTAAAAATTTAAGGCAAGGCCACGAGCAAATTATTACGGTTGTTGGCTGTGGAGGTGACAGGGATAAAACCAAACGGCCCATCATGGCGGAGGTAGCATGTGAATATAGTGACAGGGTAATTTTTACTTCCGATAATCCACGAAGTGAAGATGCACTGGAAATAATAAAGGAAATGGAAGCAGGCGTAAATGTAGTTGCAAGAAAAAAATACATATCAATTGCAGACAGACGGGAGGCGATTAAAACTGCCATCAGCCTCGCTGCAAAAGAAGACATAGTGCTGGTAGCCGGAAAAGGCCACGAAAAATACCAGGATATAAAAGGCGTAAAATATGATTTTGATGACAAGCAGGTACTGAAAGAAATGTTTGAGTTACTTGAAAAATAACAACTGGTAGCAGGCAACCGAAAATTGTTTGTTGAGTTTTTAAAAATATAAAAAATGACTCTGGTCAATGGACTTTGGTCAGTCGTTAAAATTATGCTTTATCACCTATTCGATTGGCTTACAAAACACTGGACTACTTCCGGTTTTCCCGGCAGTGGACTGTTTCAGTTCATTACTTTCCGGGTAATGCTGGCAGTTATTTTGAGCTTGGTAATCACTACGGTGTATGGAAAAAAACTAATCAGCTTTCTGCAACGAAAACAGTTAGGGGAAAGTGTAAGAGACCTTGGGCTTGCAGGAGAACAACAGAAAAAGGGAACGCCAACAATGGGTGGTATCATCATCCTGCTGGCAATAATAATTCCGACATTACTATTGGCTAACCTCGATAAAGTTTATATACGCCTTATGTTATTGTGCACAGTTTGGCTGGGTACCATTGGATTTATTGATGACTATTTAAAAATTCGTTCTAAGCGGCTGGCACAACAAAAGGGGCTGGCCTATAAAAAAAGCGACAGTGATGGATTGGCAGGTAGGTTTAAAGTTTTTGGACAGGTTGTGCTGGGAATAATAGTTGGTGTCACCTTGTATTTCAGCCCGAGTGTTACAGTAAAAAGGGAAGTTATTGCCAATGCAAATTCTCAAACAGTAATTCAGGCAGGTGAAAAAAGATTAAAAGAAGATACGGTAATCATTGATGGAAAAGCACACCGCTTTGTAAGTGTAAAAACGCCTATTACTACCATACCATTTGTAAAGACTCATGAGTTTAATTATGCAAAATTATTGCCTGAAAGCTGGCAGGCGTTTACTTATATAATTTATATCATCATTGTAATATTTATAGTAACTGCGGTTAGCAACGGAGCAAATATTACGGATGGATTAGATGGTTTGGCAACAGGGGTAAGTGCCATCATCGGAATATGTTTGGGCTTATTTGCCTATGTAAGTGGTAACATAAAGTTTGCAGAATATTTAAACATCATGTACATCCCCAACCTCGGCGAACTGTCTATTTTTATCGGTGCATTTGTTGGGGCATGTATCGGGTTTTTGTGGTACAATGCTTATCCGGCGCAGGTTTTTATGGGAGATACCGGCAGCCTTGCATTAGGTGGCATCATCGCAGCACTTGCCATCATCGTTCGCAAGGAATTATTGATCCCATTTTTTTGCTTTGTGTTTTTAGTAGAAAATATGAGTGTGGTACTACAGGTAAGTTATTTTAAATATACCCGGCGAAAATATGGCGAGGGGCGGCGAATATTTTTAATGAGTCCATTGCATCATCATTACCAGAAGTTGGGCTATCACGAAAGTAAAATAGCTGTGCGATTTTGGATTGTAACAATTGTAAGTGTGGTGATGGCGATTGTTACGCTAAAGTTGAGATAAAATAGTTTGTTTCTTTTTTAGAAGAAGTGTTAAAAAAGGAATGTTATTATAGAATTCAATACCGATGAAAAATTAAGCCTTTAATCACGTGAATGATTTAAGAAAACTACCCGTTAAATTCTATGCTGTTGAAGAACCTTTTTATCTCGTCCTGTAAAAACAAATAAAATCTAAATGCCAATGCTGATAAAAAAGCAAGGCGAAAAATAATAATCTCTGTTTGGTTGCTTAACTGCATCAATGGGGATTGCCGATAGACCTGTTAAATTCTATGCTGTTGAAAAACCATTTTTAAATTATTAACATTTACTATTTGAAAAATGAATGTTGCCGAAAATTTGTCTGTTGGAGTAAAGCCTTCCATCCCGGTTGCTTTGTCTAAATCGAGGCTCGTAATACTCGGTGCAGGTGAAAGTGGTGTTGGTGCAGCATTACTGGCAAAACAAAAAGGCTACGATGTATTTGTAAGCGATGGAGGTGCCATCAAAGAAAACTTTAAAGCGGAGTTGATGCAGCACAACATCTCATTTGAAGAAGGCATACACACAGAAGCAACTATTTTAAATGCCAATGAAGTGATGAAAAGCCCTGGCATACCAGAGAAGAACGAAATGGTGAAAAAGATCAGGGCAAAAGGAATTCCGGTGATTAGTGAAATTGAATTCGCTTACCGGTACAAATGCAACAGTAAAATTATTGCCATTACCGGTACCAATGGTAAAACTACCACCACTGCTTTAACCTATCATATTTGCAAACATGGTGGAGCAGATTGTGCAATGGTTGGTAACATTGGTTACTCCTTTGCAAGGCAGGTAGCGTTGGAGCCAAAGGCCTTGTATGTGGTGGAAGTAAGTTCTTTTCAGTTAGATGATATTGATACGTTCAGGCCGGATGTGGCCATATTAACCAATATCACCGAAGATCATTTAGACAGGTACGAATATGCAATGATTAATTACATCAACAGCAAATTCAGCATTGTAAGAAATCAGCAACCCGGCGATGTATTTATTTACTGCCTGGATGATGAAATAACAAACAGGCATTTAAAAAACTATTCCATTAAATCAACATTATATCCCATAACCATGAGCAAAGAATTACCCGAAGGTGCCTACATCAGTAACAGTATGTTGCACTTGAAATGGAAAGGTGAAGAAGTAGAAATGAACATCAAAGATTTTGCCTTAAAGGGTAAGCACAATCAATACAATGGTATGGCAGCAGGAGCCGCATCCGTAGCGGTTGATATAAAAAAAGAACATGTGAGAGAAGCATTACAAACCTTTCAAAGCCTTGATCATCGCATGGAGCAGGTGGTAAATATCCGGGGCGTTGAATTTATAAACGATAGCAAGGCAACTAACGTAAACAGTACCTGGTTTGCTTTGGAAAGTATGGAAAAACCAACCATCTTAATAATGGGAGGTGTTGATAAAGGCAACGACTATTCCATCATGTATGAGCTGGTAAAAGAGAAAGTAAAAGCCATCGTTTGTTTGGGTACCGACAATAGAAAAATTCACGAAGCTTTTGGCAACATGGTACCATTAATGGTAAACACTGCTACAGCAGCAGAAGCTGTGCAGGCGGCTTTCCATTTTGCCAGCAAAGGCGATGTGGTATTGCTAAGCCCGGCTTGTGCAAGCTTCGATTTATTTAAAAATTACGAAGACAGGGGCAACCAGTTTAAGCAGGCGGTAAAAGATTTGTAGATGCAATTGCTCTTTCCCCCAAACAGTAATGGGTAATAAGAAAATGGTTAGTTATTATTAAGATTTTTAAAAATTATTTGCCAGCCTAAAAGCGGTAAAAAAAATGTCAGATAGTAAAACTATATTAAAGCAAATTTTCGGCTTTAGTGAAAGCAGCGAAGGTGCCTTTAGTGCTTCCATGAAAGGATTGGGCAGTACCAGCCTTGTAAATAAAACCAAAGGCGATCGGGTAATATGGGCAATCGTAATTATATTAACCCTTATCAGTTTGCTGGTGGTGTATAGTAGCACCGGATCATTGGCATATAAATATAGTAAGAGTACAGAAAGCTTTTTATTTAAGCAGTTTACTTTTATAATTTTAGGAGTGCTCATTATCTATTTCGCACACAGGGTTAACTACACTATTTATTCCAGGATAGCACTGATTTTATTTTTGATTTCTATCCCCTTGTTGTTGTATACCTTGTTTTTTGGTGTACAATTAAATGCCGGCAGCCGATGGATTAAGCTGCCTGTTATCAACATGACTTTTCAAACTTCCGATTTGGCAAAGCTGGCATTATTCATGTACATGAGCCGGCAACTAAGTCGTAAGCAAACTGTGATTAAAGATTTTAAAAAAGGGTTTCTGCCTATCATTATTCCTGTAGGAATTATTTGTGTACTGATAGCACCCGCCAATCTTTCCACAGCCATACTAATTGCTGGTACAAGTATTTTGTTAATGTTTATCGGAAGGGTAAATTCAAAACATATTTTAGCTACCATTGGTATAGCAATGATACCGGCCGTGATACTTATTTCTATCGCAGTAAAATATTACGACAAAGAAGAACATAAATCGAAAGACCTGCCAACCATACTAGCTACCGGAAGAATACCTACATGGATAGGAAGAATACAAACTTTTATCTACAGTAACAAAGAAGACCAGAATGAAAAGCTTTACCAGATAAATCAGGCAAAAATAGCCATCGCAAGTGGCGGATGGTTTGGTCGTGGACCCGGTAACAGCAATGCAAGAAATTTTTTACCACACTCTTACAGTGATTTTATTTTCGCCATTATTTTGGAAGAGTATGGGTTTTTGGGTGGCACTTTTATTGTTTTTATTTACTTATTGTTTTTGTACCGCTGTATCCGGTTGTATCAAAAATGTCCATTTGCATTTGGTGCATTTCTGGCGCTTGCGTTAAGTTTTACGCTGGTAATACAGGCTATTGCTAATATGGGCGTTAACGTAAATGTATTTCCAAATACGGGCGTCACGTTACCGTTAGTAAGTATGGGTGGCAGTAGTTTTTTGTTCACCTGTTTATCGATTGGTATCATTTTGAGTGTAGCAAGAAATGTGGAACAGATGGAAAGCCCTCTGTCCCCCAAAGCAGGAGCCCAAATTCAGGCGGACTAAAGGTTATTGAAAGTAAAAATGAAACAGAAACCGAAAGACAAATGGATGATGATTCAAAATTAAAAGATTCAAAGAACCCCCTTTTGGGGGGCAGGGGGGCTGGGCTTCGTATCATCATTGCCGGTGGCGGAACAGGCGGGCATATTTTTCCGGCAGTAGCCATTGCCAACGCCATAAAACATATACGACCGGATACAGACATTTTATTTGTTGGTGCAAAAGGGAAAATGGAAATGGAAAAAGTGCCGCAGGCAGGATATAAGATTGAGGGTTTGGATATAGCAGGTTTCAACAGAAGTTCTTTGATAAAAAATATTGGATTGCCTTTAAAACTGATAAAGAGTTTTTTTCAGGTAAAAAAAATATTTAAAAAATTTAAGCCAATGGCAGTAATTGGCGTTGGAGGTTATTCAAGTTTCCCGGTGTTAAAGTTTGCACAATCACAGGGCATTAAAACCTTTATACACGAAAGCAATTCCTTTGCAGGAAAAGCAAATATCATGCTGGGTAAAAACGCTACTAAAATTTTTGTTGCCATCGATGGAATGGAAAAATTTTTTCCGGCCAACAAAATAATAATCAGTGGAAACCCTGTACGGGCAAGCATTACAAACAATCAAATCAGCAGGGAAACAGCCATTCAGTTTTTTGGATTAGATCCACAAAAAAAAATTGTCCTGTCTGTTGGCGGTAGCCTCGGTGCCAAAAGTATAAACGAAGCCTTAGATAATCATATTGCAGCATTTGAAAAAAATAACCTGCAATTAATTTGGCAAACCGGCAAGCCCTATGCTGAAAAAGGCAAGCAAGCAGGAAATGGAAAAACTAATATTTGGGTAAGCGATTTTATCAATCAAATGGAATATGCCTATGCTGCTGCAGATGTAGTAATCAGCAGGAGTGGAGCAATGAGTGTGGGCGAATTATGTGTGATGAAAAAGCCGGTTGTGTTTGTGCCTTATCCTTTTGCAGCCGAAGATCATCAAACTGTAAATGCAAAAAAACTGGTGGATAGAAATGCAGCGCTGATGATAAAAGATAGTGAAGCTGCAGACAAATTAGTAGCTACAATTATTGAATTAGCTAAAGACGAACAAAAGCAAGCAGCTTTAAAACAAAACATAAGCAAGCTGGCAATTACAGATGCAGCTGAAATGGTAGCGAGGGAAGTGTTGGGAGCAATAGTGGTATAGTTGGCGGGTTTAAATAATTGATTGGCTGATTGTGTAGATGGGAAGAAGATATTTTTTAAAAATTTAGTGTTGAATCTATAAATAATGAAAAGTGTAAACGAAATAGTAGCGTCTTTAAAAGCCTCCCCAGCGGCGAGGTTGCAGGGAGTATTCTTCCTCGGAATTGGTGGTATTGGAATGAGTGCTTTGGCAAGATATTTTAGTTCAATAGGAGTGGCGGTAAGTGGTTATGATAAAACGGAAACAACACTTTGCAAACAATTAGCTGCAGAGGGTATCAGCATTCATTACGAAGATAATATTGAGCTCATTGACAAGCATGCACAACTGGTTATTTATACACCAGCAATGCCTAAGGATCATAAAGAACTGAACTACTATTTGCAAAACGGTTTTACTGTTACAAAGCGCAGCGATGTTTTAGGTGCTATCACAGCAACTGGCTTCAATATCTGCGTAGCAGGTACTCATGGTAAAACAACTACCAGTACAATGGTGGCGCATATTTTACGCCATAGCGGTTATGGTTGCAATGCTTTTTTAGGTGGTATTGCAGTTAATTATAACAGCAATTTCTGGAGCAGCGAAAAAAATGTTTTTGTAGCAGAAGCAGATGAATATGACAGAAGCTTTTTAAAATTAAGTCCGGATGTTGCCGTCATCAGTTCCATGGATCCGGATCACCTGGATATTTATGGAACAGCCGCCAATATGGAACAGGCATTTATAGATTTCTCTGCCAGGATAAAACCAGGCGGCCTGCTCATTAGCAAAAACGGTTTAACAAGGGGCAAAGATTTAATTGCAGCCAATCAACTTACCTATGATGTGCAAAATGAAATGGCTGATGTATATGCAACCAATATCCGTATCAGCAATGGAAGTTATGTTTTTGACATCCAAATAAAAGACAGGCTGATTAAAGAAGTGGTATTGAATATGGGTGGAATGCACAACATAGAAAATGCAACCGCAGCAATTGTAACTGCTGTGCATTTGGAAATATCCGATGAGAAAATTAAAGCAGCTGTTGCTGATTTCAAAGGTGTAAAAAGAAGGTTTGAATACATAATAAAGAATGAAAAAATAGTAATGATTGATGACTATGCCCATCACCCGGAAGAGTTGAGGGCATTGATTTCGAGTACAAAGAAATTATTCAGCAATAAAAAATGCATCGTTGTTTTTCAACCACATTTATTCAGCCGTACCAGGGATCTTGCTGATGGCTTTGCAGAAGTATTAGACTTGGCTGATGAAGTGATATTATTACCCATTTATCCTGCAAGAGAATTGCCTATAGATGGTGTAAACAGCGAAATGATTTTGGAAAGAATGCACAGTGAAAATAAAGTTGTATTAAGCAAAGAGAATCTATTAAAGCATATTCAACAAGAAGTTGCAGCGAATGTAGAAGAGGGCTATAACGGAACAGTTTTTATAACTGCCGGCGCAGGCGATATTGATACTTTAGTAGAACCATTAAAGAAAATAATTGAAAATAAATAACTGGAAAAAAATCAATCGAATCTCCTGTGGGGATAAGCAATGGTAAAAAGAAAAACGATACTAAATTGGATGCTGACTACTTTATGGGTTACCATAGGTGCAGGTGTTATTGTATTGTTGGTAGCAGCAGTTAAAAAAGAATCGAAGCAAAAATGTACCGGCCTAAACGTTGTGGTAAAAGGTGTTAGCAATAATTTCTTTGTAGATAAAAATGATATCCTGGTTGCCATCAATCAATATGTGGACGGATCACCCATTGGTCAGGCGGTAAATCTTCTCAACCTAAAAGATTTAGAAAGCGACCTCGAAAAAAATATCTGGGTAAAAAAAGCCCAATTGTTTGTAGATAATAACGCTGTATTGCAAGTGATCGTAACAGAAAGAGAACCGGTAGCAAGAATATTTACAAGCACTGGGGCTACGTTTTACATTGATAGTTCCAATGCCATGCTGCCCTTAAGCGAAAAGTATTCAGCAAGGTTGCCGGTGTTTACCAACTTTCCTTCCGAAAGTGGAGTGCTGACAAAAGCAGACAGCCTCCTGATAAAGGACATAGCTGTGATAAGTAAAATAGTACAAAAAAATCCATTCTGGATGGCGATGATTGAGCAGGTAGATATTACACAACAGAGGACATTTGAATTGGTTCCTAAAATTGGCAACAGTCTCATCAACTTTGGTGATGCAACCAATGCCGCAGAAAAACTAGATAGACTATTGTTGTTTTACAAACAGGTATTGGTAAAATGTGGTTGGGACTATTACAGTTCCATTAGTGTGCAATTTGCTAACCAGGTAGTCGCAAAAAGAAAAGGTGCAGAAGATAAAACAGCCGATTCGTTACGTACCCTCCAAATGATGCAAATGATTGCCTGGAACGCAGAACATCTTGCCAATGATTCAGCACAAACTATCGTGCTGGATAATGAAAAAAACACAACCAATGTTAGCCTGATACAACAATCAATTGAAAGAGATGATAATGCAGAATCGGCTGGTGGGCTTGAAACCATAAAGCCTCAGGGAATACCTGTTATTGTTCCCGTATTAAAGAATCCGTTACCCGTGAAAAACAAACCTGTTACTGGAATACCAACAGCTGTAAAACATACCACCGGTAAGCCGTTGGCACCAAAACCAGTGTTTACAAAAAAGGTTGTAATTGTTAAAAAGCTCGTAACCGGCAAAGCAGCATCAGCGAAAAAGCCTGTTTCAACTCCGGTTAAACCGAAGCCGGTAATACCAAAATCAATAATGCCAAAACCTGTAGTACAAAAGCCAAACAATGAATATTAAAATAA
Organism: Chitinophagaceae bacterium; assembly: GCA_025360525.1. Taxonomy (GTDB): domain Bacteria; phylum Bacteroidota; class Bacteroidia; order Chitinophagales; family Chitinophagaceae; genus Ferruginibacter. Next base: position 11,428 of record JANYCA010000029.1, read on the forward strand.
TAAGACTATAAAAAATTAACATAAAAAATCTCCTCAACTGAACTTTAAAAGTTGAAGTAAAATACACAAACACACAAAAACACACATACAACTATGAGTAGCGAACAAACCCCAACACCAACATCAGAAAGCACTGTGGTTAATAACAATCCCGTTATCGTTGGCCTCGATATCGGTACTACAAAAATTGCGGCTATAGCAGGTCGTAAAAATGAATATGGAAAATTGGAAATACTGGGCTTTGGCCGTGCCAACAGCAACGGCGTGCAGCATGGTATGGTACTAAATATAGATCAAACAATCAAAGCTATTCAAAAAGCTTTGGAAAACTGTTATGCATCAAACCCTACACTGATTTTAGACGAAGTTTATGTGGGTATTGCCGGCCATCACATAAAGAGCTTACAAACAAGGGGCGACATTGTTCGGCAACATACAGATGATGAAATTCGCCAGGAAGAAATTGACCGGTTGATAGAAGACCAGTATCGGACTTATATACCAGCCGGCGACCAGATTATTGATGTAATTCCGCAGGAATTTACAGTTGATAATTTTCAAAATATCCCTAACCCTATCGGTTACAGTGGTGTAAAAGTGGGAGCAAACTTTCACATTATTACAGGCGATAAAAATGCGATCCGAAACATAAAAAGAAGTGTGGATAAAGCTGGCTTGCGCACGCAGGATTTGGTGTTGCAGCCATTGGCTTCAGCAGCCGCAGTAATGTGCGACCAGGATTTGGAAGCCGGAGTGGCCATTGTAGATATTGGTGGTGGCACTACCGACCTGGCAGTTTTTTATGAAGGCATTTTAAAGCACACCGCAGTAATACCTTTTGGCGGTGAAAATATAACAACGGATATTAAAAACGGGTTGGGTGTTTTAAAAACCCAGGCCGAACAAATGAAGGTACAATTTGGTAGCGCCTTAAGCGATGAAGCTAAAGCAAATGCCTTTATAACCATCCCGGGTTTAAGAGGTATGCAGGCCAAAGAAATAAGTGTAAAAAACCTTGCAGGCATTATCCAGGCACGTATGAGTGAGATCATGGATTTTGTAAGTTTTCATTTAAAACAAGTTGGCCTCGATACCAGGTTACTCAATGGTGGTATCATTTTAACCGGTGGTGGTTCACAATTAAAACACCTCATTCAGTTAACTGAATATGTAACGGGACTAAATGCAAGAATTGGTTATCCAAATGAGCATTTAGCAGGTGGCCATATTGAAGAGTTAACCAAGCCAATGTACAGTACCTGTATAGGTTTGATATTAAAAGGTTATAACGATTACGAGAACAAGAACAAACAGTTTGAAGAACGTTTCCGCAAAATTGAAGTGCCTGCGGCTTTGCAGAAAGCAGCGGTTGACGAAGTGCTTGCTACTTTGGAAGCAGAACAAACAGTAATAGCCGAAGAACCGGCAATGCCCCAGATTAAAGAGCGTAAAACTTTAAAAACTTTTATGGATTCTTTTAAAAACGGATTGCTCGAACTATTTAAGGAAGAAGGAGATGCTCAATTATAAAAGCTACCATCATCCTCCCTGTTTATCGCACGGGGTAAAAGCAAAAAGGAATAGCATTTAGCTCTTTAATTATACTAACCATTTTTAGTCTTTCAATTTATATTCATAACTGAACATAAATTAAAAGAGTAAGATTTTTAAAACTGCCTTAATTCCTGTTGGAGGTTTAGAGGCCAATATTTTAATTATGATACATTTTGATTTACCCAAAGAACAGTCTTCTATACTCAAAGTAATTGGGGTAGGGGGTGGTGGCAGCAATGCCGTTAACCATATGTACGCTCAAAATATTGAGGGGGTTAACTTTATCATCTGTAATACAGATGCACAGGCCATTGCTCAAAGTAAAGTGCCTAATAAAATTCAGTTAGGCCCGCATCTTACGCAAGGGCTGGGTGCCGGTGCCAATCCTACTATTGGCAGGCAGGCAACAGAAGAAAGTTTGGAAGAAATAAAGCGTATCCTGGAGGTAAATACCAAAATGGCATTTATTACTGCAGGTATGGGTGGCGGTACCGGAACAGGTGGTGCACCCATTCTTGCAAAAATCTGTAAAGACCTCAATATACTTACAGTGGGTATCGTTACCACTCCCTTTGCATATGAAGGTAAAAAACGGCTGGCACAGGCAGAGGAAGGTATTAGTTTGTTGAAAGACCATGTTGACACTTTGCTGGTAATCAGCAACGATAAATTGCGTCACCAGTTTGGTAATTTAAAAATGAAGGAGGCGTTTGCCAAGGCTGATAATGTATTGGCTACAGCTGCCAAATGTATTACCGATGTAATAAACAGTACCGGTCAAATTAATGTGGATTTTGCAGATGTATGCACAGTAATGCGGAATGGTGGAGTAGCCATCCTGGGCAGTGCAACTGCTGAAGGTGAAAACAGGGCACAGGCTGCGATAGAAAACGCATTGAACTCTCCTTTATTAAACGACAATGATATCAGAGGTGCCAAATGGATATTAATCAACATCAACTCCTGCGAAGGCGAGCATGAGTTTACGATGGATGAAGTGGAAGTAATACAAAGCTACCTGTTGAGCCAGGCCGGTGAAGATAGTGATGTGATTTTAGGACTTGGGTATGATAATACCCTTGGTGCTTCATTAGGTATAACCCTTATTGCTACTGGTTTTGAGCACAAAGATCCTTTTGCAAAAACAATTAATCTGCCAAAGGCAGAAAAGAAAACGGATAAAATTGTAATGCCTTTACAGATGCCTGTAAAAGAAGATGTAAAAGCAAAGCAACCAACTTTTCAGTTTGATATTGAAGAAGTAGTAAAAGAAGAACCTGTAATTAACATAGAGCATAATTTAACTGAGAAACCAATTGTTGCGAATGAAGAAAAGATTGTATCAGTACTTGAAATGCCTGAATCCTACAATACAGCGCCTGATGCACCGATGATAGAAATGAAAGAGGTCCTTGCAGAGAAGATGCCTGAAACCCCTGTGAAAAGTGTCCCCATTTTTTTTGAAATTTCTTCATCAACAGACCAGTTACCTGTTATCGAATTTGAAATGCCGGAACCAATTCAACCCAAGGCTCCGGTTACTAATAATGAACCAGAAAACCCCATGACAGCTTTTTTGTCCGGGTCTCAAGAAGCTAGCGCACCCACTGTTTCGTCACCAGGGGGATATTTGGCAAAACCCTTGAATATATATGTTCAGGATAAGCCTAAACCAGAGTCCAATACTACCGAGGAGCTAACCCCATTGCAAAGTAAATTGCAGGAAGACGAGCCAGCTTTCGAAATGCAATTGGTGGTTAAAGATTCCCATCAGGCGGCGGAGGAAAAGCCACAACAAAATCAAATCCAGTCCATCATGTTGCCCAAAGTTGAGGAACCTGCTCTGCAGGACGAAACTGAGGAGCTCAGGCGCCGGGCTACGGATCGAATTGCAAAACTGCGTAATTTGTCGTTTAACATTAATGCAGCCGATCCTAACAATGAGTTTGAAACTGTGCCGGCATACCTTCGCCGCAATATGGAACTGCATAGTTCCATTGCAGATGTAGAAAGTTTTTACAGTAACTACACGGTGAAAACAGATGCCAACAACCAGGCAGAAATCAGCACCATCAATAGTTTTTTAGACGGTAAAAAACCAGATTAATTTTTTATAGTGTGTGTTTTAGCCCCTTGCTGCAAAGTGAGGGGCTTGTGTTTTGTACAAGCTGTAGTTGTAGAACTCCTGATTTATCACAAACTAAAATCCATACTTTTCATTTTTTTTGTCCAGGCATCTGAACCCTGAATAAGCATCGTTGCATCGCCCTCTTGTACTTTTGAATGTATGGCAGCGCTTCCAATTTGCGAACAACTCTTTAATTTAAAAGCAAGGGTTAGGGGTTCTGAGTTTTAAAACAGCAGTGGTAAAGGGCTTAAAAAATTATATTTTAAAAGAATCAAAATCTGAATAACCTACATTAAAAAAACCGGATACTAAATCCGGTTTTTTTATGATGGCTTTTTGCTTTTATAATTTGCTGATTTTCTTAACCAGTACATCATCTGCCAGGTTAATTTTTATCACATACATTCCTTTACTCAGCAGATCTGTTGCGATCGAAAGCGTATTGTTGCCAGCTGCTACCATCATCGTTTTAACAATGATCGTTTTGCCATTAATATCCGTTACGGTAATAGTGGCTTTATCAGCTGCATCTGCATTAAGCACTATGTTTAACTTGTCTTTTACTGGCAATGGGAAAAAAGAAATATCTGCCGTTCCGTTATTTCTTACACTTTTTACGGGACTATATTTAATTGAATTTGCAGCATCTGTCATTCTTAAACGATAGTAATTAATGCTTTTCAATGGTGCATTGTCAGTAAAAAAATAGTCTATCGTTGTGCTGCTGTTGCCGGATGCTGCAACCTGGCCAATAGAAGAAAAATTACGTCCATCTTTGCTGCGTTCAACAACAAAATTTCTTGCGTTATTTTCCTGGCTTGTGCTCCAGCTTATTTTGTTAATGTTGTTCATCCTTTGAGCAGTAAAGTTTATTAAAGTAACAGGCAGTGCTGTTTGCGGTGCAGCAAATAACAAAGCCAGTGGTGATCCAAACATAGAGCCCCTGTTTCCATTGAACCGATATAAAATCCCTTTTGTTCCCAAATTATTTTCAATACCAACTGTGCAAAAATTGGTAATAGCGGTAGCGACAGGAGTGGAGCTTTCTGCATCGTTGTATTGAATTAATATATCGCCATTTACTTTTAAAATAATCTGGAAAGTGATATAGTCTGTTGGTGAGCCCAACCGGTGCGCATGAAAGAATGTGATTACAAATTGTGATGCATCGCCGCCATAATAGGTATGTGCATCCGGGTAGAAGGATGGCGTGTTATCAAGGTCAGTTAGTGAACCGGCGATATAATTTTGTATTCCTGATGCTAAAGGAATTGTTACCGGCGTCGATTGAATAGAAGCTGCGATCCCGGTAGAGTTAGTGAAACTTATCCATCCGTTTGAACATATCCAGAATTGGTTATAAGTATTTCCAAAGTACTTAAAGGGAAATGGAATTGTTATTGGAGTTGCAGATACAACATCATCCCCGTCACTACCCCAGTTTACTTCATTGGTAGTTTCTGTAATCCAGCTGTAAGTAGGCCTTATAGGCGAAGGAGTGGCGCAAATGGTAGAGTTAGCAAAAGAATAACCACCACTTGTTGGGGTAGAGTCTGAATAACTGTAATTATCGGTGGTGAATACATTTATAATCGTATCGTTATTTGTTGCAGCATCTGTTGCAAGGCTTGTATAAACAATTGCAGAATCGGAGCCGGTAACTGAACCGGTAAATGGTGCGAAATATATTATTTGTGTTTCTCCTGAAATAAGACTCAATGGTTTTGTATCTGTGTAAACAGTAGTGCCAGCTTGCCTGATCGAAAAGGTTGCATTGAACGGAGTTGTTTGATTATTGCTTCCAAAATTTGATACAGATGCCTGTGGAACAAGTCCGCAATTATCAATAGTAGTGGAAGAAACCGGGTTTTTAATTGCACCAATGCCCACATCGTTGGCAACAGTTAATCTTGGCTCAATCATAAGCCGGTATGGGTTACTGGGTGAAAAATCATGCCAGACTGTACTGTTTGGATCAGTAACAAAAAAGGTATTGACTCTTACAGGGTTTTCCGACTGAGCTGCAAATTGTACATTGGTAAGGCCGGTTTGTCTTACACCTATAAACAAGGTGTCAGTCAATGGTATCGCTGGACTAATGGGTATTGTGAAAAGACCTGTCGTACTGGTTTGTTTCAACGATTCCCACAATAACGCTCCAGGTAAACCGGTGCCGGATTTATCCCACACACCTATTTTAAATGGCTGCCCGCCGGTTACAAAATATACCCCCACCTGGTTAATGCTGGTAGGCACTGCAGTTATTATTTTAACAGCAAAATCAATGGTATTGCCATTGTTTCCAACCGAATTGGTTGAAACATTACCGTAAGCATAATTATAAGAGTTGCTGGTTATTTCCTGTGCTACAGACCGGGTATTGTCAGCCGGAAAATCATCGGCCGGCATGGAAACGTTTACAGTGTTATTTCCAACTACCGTTGGCGTAAAGGGAGCAAAAGTAACTACAGCAGAGGCTCCTGATGCCAACGACGATATAGTCTGCATATCAGAAAAACTGTTGGCTCCAGAAATATTTAAGGTTACAGAAAGGTTATTAATGGTGCCACTTCCATTGTTAATGATATTGGCTGAAACTACCTGTGGCACTGCAAACGGAATGGGTAATTTGCCCAGTGTGTAAACCTGCGTTATCGCCGCATCGTTGGTATTGATATGTCTCAATTGTATTTGTGGTCGGAATGCTGAGGCTGTTAAACTAGTAGTGCCTGATACGGGTAACCCGGCAGAATTGATTCTTCTACACGTTAAAGCAGTGGCGTTGGTGTTGTTCCCTTTGGCGCAGAAAAAATTGTAAGCGCCATGATTTATTCCGTCAAAACGCTCAATCAATATCTGCAAATTATTTCCCGCTGTTCTTACAAAAGGTGTAGTTAAATCAACGCCTGCCCATCCTAGTGTGCTGGCTGTGTAGGAGCCATTAAACACCAGTGTGTAACCGGCAGTATTATATACACCAGTTGCAAAAGTAGTATTACCCAGTGATACGTCTTTAAGGTATATTTTATAACTAGTGGCTGTGGTAGGAGTGCCCAGAATGTTAACGTTAAAATCTATGTGATTGATTGCGGTTGCCGCAGCAGTAAAATTGGTTGAACCAACTTCGGTTTCTGTATAGATACTCTCCAGTACATGATAGTTATTATTGCCTATTATAATATTTACTGAACTGCTGGGATTGGCAGTTATTTGAACCGTTTGCCCAGAGGCTGAAATGTTGATTAAAAGGATACTTAGTAAAAAGCAAAATTTGTTTTTGAGGGGTATAAATTTTTTCATTTTTTTAGATTTAATACCGAAAGGTACTTTTTTTATTACTGATTTTGGCAATTACGATCTTAAAAAAATAATCATGTCATAAAATGAGCTATAGACATTTATTGTGTAGAATAAGTTATTTATTTGCTTTATGGTACGGTTTTACGGACTATAGAAAATAAATTTATGCCGGAGGTATATAATCATTCAACACCTAATCAACTAATTCATGAAACAAGTCCCTACTTGTTACAACATGCCTACAATCCTGTAAACTGGTATCCCTGGGGTGCCGAGGCATTGAAAAAAGCGGAAGCGGAAGATAAAGTTATATTAGTAAGCATTGGCTATTCGGCCTGTCATTGGTGCCACGTCATGGAAAGAGAGAGTTTTGAAGACATTGCAACTGCTGCCATAATGAATGATCATTTTATAAACATTAAAATAGACCGGGAAGAAAGGCCGGATCTTGACCACATTTATATGGATGCTGTTCAAGCCATCTCTGGCAGCGGGGGTTGGCCACTCAATGTTTTTCTTACGCCCGATGCTAAACCCTTTTTTGGGGGCACCTACTTTCCTCCTGTAAAAGCTTTCAACCGATCTAGCTTTACCGATGTGCTGCAGGGGGTAGCAGCCGCATGGAAAGAACGAAAGCACGAAATAATAGCACAAGCGGAAAATCTTACAGATCATATAAATAAATCAGGCAGTTTTACTTACCAACAGTTAAAATTGGATGGAATCGATCAGGAGAATTATTTTACGCTGGAAAATGCCGGAGCGATGTATGAAAGCATCGCTAAAACCGCTGATACCGTGTGGGGTGGCTTTGGTAAAGCACCAAAATTTCCGCAAACTTTTACCATACAATATTTATTGCAATACCATCATTTTACGCACAACCAGGCGGCATTAAAACAGGCATTGCTTTCTATCGATAAAATGTTGCAGGGGGGTATTTACGACCATGTTACCGGTGGTTTGGCAAGATATAGTACAGACGATGAGTGGCTGGCTCCCCATTTTGAAAAAATGTTGTATGATAATGCCTTAATACTCCTGGTTCTCTGCGATGCATTTCAAATTTCTAAAGAGTTAAATTATAAGAAAGCCATTACTAAAACCATTGATTTTGTTTTGCACGAGCTGAGAGATGCGGAAGGCGGATTTTACTCGGCGCTTGATGCAGATAGCGAAGGCGTTGAAGGGAAGTATTATGTGTGGGATAAATCAGAAATAGAAAATTTACTGGGAGATGATGCTGTTTTATTCTGTGACTTTTTCGACGTATCGGCGCAGGGTAACTGGGAACATAAAAATATATTGCGGATATTAAACCCCATCGAGCAATTCACCAAAGAAAAAAAACTTGACCTTGAAGTTTTTGAAAATAAAATCAACAGTTGCCTGCATAAATTATCTATTGCAAGAATTGATAGAATAAAGCCAGGACTTGATGATAAAATTATTTTGGGCTGGAATGCGCTCATGCTGAAAGGGCTTGCCAAAGCGGCTATCGTATTGGGAGATAAAACTTATTTACAGCATGCTATAAATAATTACAACTGCATCATAAATAGGTTAATGGTTGATGCAACTACGGGTGAAATGTTTCATACGGTTAAAAACGGAAAGGCAAAATTTACTGCATTTCTGGATGACTATGCATTTTTCATAGACGCCTGTGTACAACTATATGAAGCCACTTTTGAAATAAACTACCTAGATAGGGCTAAGATGGTCTGCAGTTTTGTTTGTGAGCATTTTAGTGATGATGAAAAGCTGTTTTTTTATTTTACCCCTGGCACGCAGCAAGATGTAATTATTCGAAAAAAAGAGGTGTACGATGGGGCTATTCCATCGGGCAACTCAGTAATGGCCGGTAATCTTTTAAAACTGTCAGTTATTTTTGATAACATGGAGTGGGGCGAGAGGGCGAATAAAATGCTTAAAGCAATTGCGCCTGCCGCAATTAAATATCCTGGTTCCTTTGGAGTTTGGGCGTCTTTGCTTTTACAGCAGCAGAAAGGTGTTTATGAAATTGCCATCACAGGCCCTGCATCGTTATCAATGGCAATGGAATTATCTGCCAATTATTTTATTCCTAACAAGATAATAATGGCATCTGCTTCCTACCAAACGGAGTTACCTATGTTGAAAACAAAACAATCAAACGATTCAACACTCATATATGTATGCAAGAAATATGTGTGTGATTCGCCGGTACAAACTATACCTGATTTGTTAATAATGCTCAATAAATAAACTTTTGCAGTTCAATTGTACAATATTTTGATTTTGATAACGTTTCTATTTTTTGTGTTTTGTTATTTTTATGAAAAACTTTTATAATCCATTGCACCAGATGTTCTTAAACCAAAATAATCATTACATTTGCCCATACCCCCAAAGTTAAAAACAATGAAAAACACAACGAGTGTACTAATAGCTGTTGTAGCTATCCCTATCCTATTTAGTTGCAGTAAAAGCAACAAAGGCAGTGTTCTCCCAAATGATGGACAACTGCATGGCGTGTCACCCGCATCCAAATGGGTATTACCAAAGCCGCCGGGCATGGTGTTTATTCCTTCGGGAACTTTTCACATGGGCCCAAGCGACGAGGATATTAATTACGCATATACTGCAAAAAACAAACAAGTATCCATCAGTGGATTCTGGATGGATGCAACCGAAATTACCAATAATGAGTACCGTCAGTTCACCAATTGGGTAAGAGACTCAATTGCCGCTAAAGAAATGGGATTTGTTAAACAGGGTAAAGATGGAAATGAGCAAATTGATTGGAAAAAGGCGACAACTATTAAGTGGGGCGATAAAGCTACACTTGAAAAAATTGATAAGTTGATCTTTACTCCAGACAACCGGATATTTAATAAAAAAGAATTAGATCCAAGTAAATTGGTGTTTCATTCTGAGACATTTGATTATAAAGAAGCTGCCAGGAGAGAAAATGCCGGCGTACAGCGTTCTAAATTTATTGTAAAAAAAGACATTGTTTGTTATCCCGATTCTTTATGCTGGGTGAGAGATTTCTCCTACTCCTACAATGAGCCAATGGCTAAAAAATATTATAGTCACCCCGCTTTTGGTAATTATCCTGTAGTAGGTGTTACCTGGAAACAGGCAACTGCGTTCTGCGAATGGAGAACACATTATCTAAATTCATTCCTTGATTCAAAGAAAAGAGCAACGGAATCTGATTTCCGTCTTCCTACAGAAGCACAATGGGAATACGCTGCAAGAGGTGGTCGTTCACAATCTCCCTACCCTTGGGGTGGTCCTTACTTAAGAAATAAAAAAGGATGCTTATTGGCGAACTTTAAACCAGGCCGTGGTAATTATCCGGAAGATGGTGGTTTTTATACAGTGAGAGCTGATGCTTATTGGCCAAATGATTTTGGATTGTATAACATGGCTGGCAATGTTGCTGAGTGGACTTCCTCATTATATTACGAAGGTGGTTATAACTTTCAACATGACATGAACCCGGATATTAGGTGGAATGCAAAGGATTTTGACCCTCCCCGTATGAAAAGAAAAGTAACCCGTGGCGGAAGCTGGAAAGATGTTGGTTACTTTTTACAAACAAGCACACGTAATTACGAATACCAGGATACGTCAAAATCTTATATCGGTTTTCGTTGCGTAATTGATTTACCTCCGGCAATGAAGCAACGTGGTAAATAATTTAAATTCTTAATTTTCCTTCAACACAGTATTAACTGCTAATAACCTTAATCTTTATGGTATACATACAGAGTAAGGTTATTAGTATCTTAAAATATTTTTTCAATAATCCCCACTAAAAATTAAACTTTAAAAATCATGGCCGCTAAAAAAAGAACATTTTTAACCCTAATTGATGTTTTAGTAAGTGCTGGTGCAGCTGTTATCATTTTTGCCGCATGGGCTAAAATCACCCACCAATCTTACGCAAATACGATGCTTACAATTGGTATGTGGACAGAGACAGCGATATTCCTTGTTTACGCTATCATTGAATGGGTAAAACCAAAATCACACGAAGAAGATGTGGCTGCCGCAGTTGCTGCACCTGCCGTAAATCCAGCATTAAAATCATTGGATAAAATGATGCAGGAAGCTGACATTACGCCCACTAATCTTAAAAAATTAGGCGAAGGTTTTCAAAAACTGGGTACTACCGTTACCGGCCTTTCTGATGTAGGTGATGTGGTTAAAAGTACCGGTGATTTTAATGCGAAAACCAAAGAAGCTTCCACTGCTTTGGGAACAATGACAACAGCATTTAATAACAGTGCAGCCACTATGTCTTCCTTTAACAGTGCATCTGAAAGTGCTAAAGGCTTTCACGAGCAGGTGCAGGTTTTAACTAAAAACCTGGGCTCTTTAAATACGATTTATGAGCTGGAATTAAAAGAAAGTAACAATCATCTGAAAGCATTAAATGGATTTTATGGCAAAATGGCAGAAGCCAGCCAGGCCATGATGAACAGCGTTGACGATGCTAATAAAGCAAAGGAACAAATTGGTGCATTGGCTACTAATCTAACTAAGCTTAATTCCGTTTACGGAAATATGTTGAGTGCTATGCAGGTAAAATAATATAGTGGCAAGATGTTCGTTTATTGTTTACAACATTATTATTGTGTTTAATTGATAAACTGATTGAAGCAGAAATCCGAACAATACATTTAAAAACATCCATAAATTTAAAATACTATGGCTTTACCTAAAGAGCCCCGGCAGAAGATGATTAATATCATGTACTTGGTATTAACAGCCATCTTAGCCTTGAATGTGTCTGCTGAAATTCTCAATGCATTTAAAGTGGTTGACTCAAGTCTTTCAAAGTCCAATCAATCTATTGAGGGGTCAAACAAAACTATTTTTGAATCGCTCAGGCAAAAAATGGCTAAGCCTGAAACTGCTGAAAAAGCAGCAATTTGGGGACCTAAAGCAGAAGAAGCAAAAAAGTATGCCGACGTTTTGTATAATAAAATTGAATCTTTTAGAGACAGCTTGATGAGAATCTCTGGTTACAATCCTGAAGCCGGGATAAAAAGCTACAAAGAAGATGACTTAGAAGCTGCAACCCGTTTTTTTATTGTAAACGGAAAAGGGCAGGAGTTGTTAAAGGATTTAGGGGATTATAAAAAACAGTTATTGAACTTAGTTGAGGCAAAAGATAAAGCTCAATACGAAGTAAAATTGCCGATTGACTTAACTACTCCTCCATCAACAACAGGTAGCGAAAACTCATGGGAATACAATTATTTCCATATGACTCCTACGGTGGCTGCTATCACCATTTTGGGTAAATTCCAAAATGATGTAAAGAATGCGGAAAACCAGGTGGTAACTTATTGTCATGATAAAATTGGACAGGTTGAAGTAATTTATAACAAGTCGGTTGCATTGGTTAGTCAGTCTGCTAATTATTTAATGCCAGGCCAAAAATTAAAAGTTAAAGCCGGTGTAGGAATATTTAGTTCTGCAGCTGCGCCACGTATTACCATTGGAGGACAATCTTTTAACGCAACCCAGGGTTATGCTGAAACTGAAATGGATGCCGGAGGCGCAGGACCACATTCCATGCCGGTTACCATTGTTTATAAAGGACAGGATGGTAAAGATGTTACAATAAATGATAAGGTAGAATACACAGTGGGTGTACCAGGTGGTGCAGCAGTAATGCTGGATAAAATGAATGTGTTTTACATTGGAGTAGATAACCCCGTTACCATTTCTTCCGGATCTGGCTGGGATAAAACCAATGTCAGCATGACAGGTGGCACGATAAGTAGTGGAACAAGCAACAGAACTGTAAAAGTTACTACGGTGGGTGCTGCTAATATTTCAGTAACAGCCGATGGTAAAACAAGCAATTTCCCTTTCAGGGTTAAAAGAATTCCGGATCCTATTATTAAAGTAGGTCCAAGTGGTGGTGGAAGAATGCAGGCAGTTGCGTTTAGAAGTCAGGGATTTATGAGGGCAGATTTAGAAAATTTTGACTTCGAAGCCAAGTATTCTGTTGTCAGCGCTACTGCTTATTTTAATATTCCTGGCGACAGAAACGTTAAACAGGTAGCCTTAACAAGTGGTAATTTAGCCCCGGCTGCAGCATATATGGCACTATTGGTTCCGGGTGCTACTGTAACATTTGATAATATTAAAGTTGTAGGTCCGGATGGTCAGCCAAGAACGATACAAAATCCTCCAGGCTTTTCATTATTCTAGTATAAAACAAGTTAACTTATGAAAAATAATCTTTTAAAGCTGTTGTTGTTGCTACCTTTTTTATGTCTTTTTAGCCATTTGGCTGAGGCACAAAAAGCGAAAACAAGATCAGCTACCAAACGTAGTAATACCACCGCACGGAAAACTACCAAAGGTAAAACCAAGGCAAAAATCAGTCCTGTTGTGGTTGATTCCCTGGCAACAGCGAAGCAAACAACTGCTCCAGCAGTTGAGCCACCTAATGATAGTTTACCGATTAAAAAAATTAGAAAATCATTGCGTCCGGATGAAGCAGTGGATTCAAGGGACATCCGTGACAGAACACCTTTGCCCTACGAACACTTGAGAGTTGATGATGCAGTTTACCGTCATAAAATATGGCGTGATATTGACACCAGAGAAAAAATTAATATGCCTTTCCGCTATTCTGCAGATGAAAATAACGGTAACCAACGGTTTATCTCGATTTTAATGCAGGCAATACAGGATAGTTCTGTTACAGTATTTTCTGCTATTGATGATCGTTTCACGACACCAATGACTAAGGCAGAAGTTGTTAGAAAAATTACCGGTGAGCCAGTTCAGATCCAGGTTTATGACTCTGCTGGCAACGTTTCTTACATTACTAAATCAAGAGATGTTGTGTTGGATTCATTCACAAAATTTCGTATCAAGGAAGAGGTTATTTTTGATAAGGAATCATCCCGTTTATTCTGGAGAATATTAGGTATTGCTCCTTTGTACAATGTTTATTCTTCCCAAACCAACCAATTGGTGGGTGTTGATAATGAATTATTCTGGATATATTATCCTGATTTAAGACCAGTTTTTGCAAAGTATGATATTTATAATGGTAGAAACTATGGTCAAAGACAAAGCTGGGAAGAATTGTTTGAAAGCCGGATGTTCAGCGGTCGTATCATAAAAAGTACCATCGATAATCCATTTAATAAATACCTCGATGAAATTCCTGGTCTTAAAGGAAACGGAATATTTCAGTTACTGGAAGGCGAAAGAATTAAAGAAAAGATATTTAATTATGAACTCGATTTATGGAGTTACTAATAAATTAATTATAAAAAAAAGCCCTCTATCCGGAGGGTTTTTTTATGCATGAGGTAATAATTTTTTTATTTAAGATTGTGATATACTTTCTGCACATCTTCATCCTGCTCTAATTTATCTACCAGTTTAAATACGTCCTGTGCAGCTTCTTCGGTAAGCTCTACCGGGTTGGAAGGAATTCGGGTTAGTTCAGCAGTAAGTACTTCAATCTTTTTTTCTTCCAGGGCTTTAGCCATGTGGCCAAACTCATTAAAGGCTGTCCGGATAACGATGTTTCCCTCACTATCTTCACCAATCTCTTCCAATCCGTAATCTATTAGTTCCAGCTCCAGGTCATCTACATTTAACCCGGTACTCTTTATTTTAAACTCTCCCATATGGTTAAAAGTAAATGCAACACTGCCACTCGTACCCAGGCTGCCACCGCTTTTGGTAAAATGCATGCGCACATTGGCAACCGTTCGGGTAGAATTATCGGTGGCTGTTTCTACCAGTATGGCAATGCCATGTGGAGCGTATCCTTCATATAAAATTTCATCGTAATTAATCATTTCTTTACCCATGGCTCTCTTGATAGCCGCTTCCACTCTATCTTTAGGCATACCAACACTTCGGGCATTTTGGTAACAGCGGCGCAGTGCAGCATTGGCGTTTTGATCTGGTCCGCCAATTTTTACAGCAATCACAATTTCCTTACCGATACGGGTAAAGTTTTTTGCCATTTTATCCCAGCGGGCAAACATCGAACTTTTTCTAACTTCAAATATCCTTCCCATAATTATTATTTGTGTTTTTGTGGTTTGTGGTTGGCAGCAATTTCAGCATTCAACGCCTTACTAAACAAGGGAGCGCAAAAATACGGAAAATGAATTTTTATCTGGCTGCACATATTTG
This sequence comes from Chitinophagaceae bacterium, assembly GCA_025360525.1. GTDB lineage: Bacteria > Bacteroidota > Bacteroidia > Chitinophagales > Chitinophagaceae > Ferruginibacter. The sequence goes on from JANYCA010000029.1 coordinate 26,591, forward strand.
CTAATTTTAGCTCTCATGAGTGAGACATTATTAAGTGTAAAAAATTTATCTGTTGATTTTATTGCAGATGGGCATATTACCCAAGCTGTTAAAAATATTTCCTTTGATGTGGCGCCGGGGGAACTGGTGGCATTAGTCGGCGAGTCAGGTTCTGGTAAATCGGTTACGTCTTTAAGCCTGATGTCGTTGTTGCCAAAACAAGCAAGGGTAAAAGGGCAGGTAACTTTGTATAAAGAGAATGAGGGTGTTGATTTGTTTGGGTTAAGCCAAATTGAACTCAATGCCATTAGAGGAAAAGATATTGCCATGATTTTCCAGGAGCCGATGACTTCCCTAAACCCGGTATTTACCTGTGGCTATCAGGTAATGGAAGCTATTCGTTTACATGAGAAGGTATCCGCCTCGTTAGCAAAAGAAAAGGCCATTACGTTGTTTGAAAAAGTACGTTTGCCAAACCCTGCCAACATGATTGACCGGTATCCACATCAGTTAAGCGGAGGCCAAAAGCAGCGGGTAATGATTGCGATGGCGATGAGTTGCAATCCAGCGCTGTTAATTGCTGATGAACCAACTACAGCATTGGATGTAACAGTACAACAAACTATTTTAACCCTCATAAAAGAGTTGCAATCAGAATTGGGGCTGGGTGTTATTTTCATCACCCACGATCTTGGCCTGGTAGCGGATATTTCTGATAAAGTACTTATTATGTTTAAAGGTGAAATTGTAGAGCAAGGCATAACCTCGGCTGTACTTCAACAACCCCAACATCCTTATACAAAAGCATTGCTTGCTTGCAGACCTGATAACCACCCTCGTGGCCATCGGTTACCTGTTGTGGATGATTTTTTTAAAGTTAGTAATATCAATCATCTTACAAAAACACCTAACCCTGTAAAAAAAATAACGCTTCAAAAAACCACCCTAACAGAGAATTTATCAAACGACAATGCGCTGGTTGTTGAAAATCTGCAAGTGTTTTATCCCGGGAAGAATAGACTATTTGGTAAAAATGACGAGCCGTTCAAGGCGGTGGATGATGTTAGTTTTTGTGTAAAAAAAGGAGAGATTGTAGGATTGGTGGGCGAAAGCGGTTGCGGCAAAACTACCTTGGGCAGGGCCATACTCCAATTAGTGAAACCAACTGCAGGTAATATAATTTTAGATGGCACTAATATCGCCCGTTTATCTACCGCCGATTTGCAAACCGTAAGAAAAAACCTTCAAATAGTTTTCCAGGATCCTTATGGGTCGCTCAACCCACGGATGACCATCGGAAATGCCATTTTAGAACCAATGCTGGTGCATCACATGCCTGGCACCAATAAAGTGCGCAAACAACAAGTGATTGACCTGCTGGAAAAAGTGAATTTGTCTCCGGATCATTTTTCACGCTACCCACATCAGTTTAGCGGAGGGCAACGCCAAAGGATTTGTATTGCCCGTGCCCTTGCGCTTAATCCTTCTTTTTTAATTTTTGATGAAAGTGTGAGTGCACTTGATATCAGCGTGCAGGCACAGGTGCTCAATCTTATCAATGATTTAAAAAATGAATTTGGCTTTACAGCTATTTTTATTTCCCACGACTTATCGGTTGTTCATTACATCAGTGATCGGATAATGGTAATGCAGCACGGGAAAATTATTGAGCAGGGCACTGCAGATGAAATTTATTACTCTCCCATGGAAGCCTATACCAGGCAACTGATTGCGGCTATTCCCGGCAAAAAAATGAGTTAACATTTTAATTTTGGCTTAAGTCTGCTTTATATTTTTTTTTGTAGGTTTTATGATCTATGTGGGCAAGATGACATTTAAAATCATTTTAAAACCCTACATTTGCAATCTTCAAAATCATGCCGTAACATGATAAGTGTCCGCTATTGGCGGGCTTAGTCGCTCATAAAAAAGCAGTAAGGCATGTGAACATCATTAAAAATTATTGATACACATGAAATTAAGTCAATTCCGATTCGACCTCCCACTAAATCTAATTGCCCAAAACCCCACCAAGAGAAGAGAAGATAGCCGGATGATGGTGATTCATCGCAAAACCGGGAAAATTGAGGATAGAAACTTCAAAGACATTATTGAATATTATTCTGATAAGGATGTAATGGTAGTTAACAATACCAAGGTATTTCCTGCACGTATGTACGGCCGCAAAGAAAAAACCGGCGCCAAGATAGAAGTCTTTTTATTAAGAGAATTAAATAAGCCCAACCGTTTGTGGGATGTAATAGTTGACCCTGCCCGTAAAATACGTGTGGGTAACAAATTGTATTTTGGAGAAAATGACGAACTGGTAGCAGAGGTAATTGACAATACTACCAGCCGTGGACGTACCATCCGTTTTTTATGGGATGGTACAGAGGAGGAATTTAGGGTGATGCTTGATTTTATGGGCGAAACGCCTCTACCAAAATACATCAAGCGCAAGCCGGATGAGGAAGATAAAGAACGTTACCAAACGGTATATGCCAAGCATGAAGGTGCAGTGGCTGCTCCAACCGCAGGGTTGCATTACAGTAAAGAACTGATTAAACGCCTGGAAATAAACGGTATTCGCTTTGCGGAAACCACCTTGCACACCGGTTTAGGAACTTTTAGGCCGATAGAAGTGGAAGACCTGAGCAAGCATAAAATGGATGCTGAATATTATGCGATCGACGAAGTAGCCTGTGCAATTGTAAACAAAGCAAAGGCTGATGGAAAAAGAATTTGCTCGGTTGGTACAACCACCATGCGGACCATGGAATCTTCTTTTACGGCGCAAAAATTATTGAAACCGTCCGAAGGCTGGACAAACATGTTTATTCATCCTCCATACAATTTTTCTATTGCAGATTCATTGGTTACTAATTTTCATTTACCTAAAACCAGCCTGTTAATTTTAACCTGCGCTTTTGGTGGGTACGATTTAATTATGGAAGCCTACAAAAAAGCGATTAAGGATAAATACCGTTTCTTTAGTTACGGTGATGCTATGTTGGTTATCTAAAAGTTATAAGAGTTTTTGCCTTACAATATTATTAACTCCTCAGTTTTTGGGGAGTTTTTTTATAGGGTATAATGGGATGCGGTTAAAAAAAATGGGGCTGAAGTAGAAACTCCGGCCCGTTTTAAATCCAATATCCTATGAAAAACCACTTAGTAAACGTACGATGTAACTGCTTATTGTTACCCAAGTGAAATTGTATTGTTAAAATTTATACAATGGCCCACCTTAATTTGATCGAAAGCTGCTATTGCTGCCTATTCCAGTCCAAACAATCCTTTATTCAACAATTGAAGCGTTTTTGTTTTATACTCTTTTGGTATTAGAATTGAAATATTGTGGTGACTGCCGCCATAGTTAACCATTCTCACCGGTATATCTGTTAAGGAGTTAAAAAGATGCTGCAATACATTTTTGGTTTCATTTATTTCGTTCCCTACAATAGAGACAATGGCCTGGTTTCTTTCAATTTCGATAGTGCCAAATGGTTCCAATTCTTTAATAATTTCTTTTAACTGTACATCATTATCAATGGTAACAGAAACAGCTACCTCCGATGTAGTTACCATATCAATGGAGGTACGATACTTTTCAAAAACTTCAAACACTTTTCTTAAAAATCCATAGGCCAGCAACATACGGCTACTTTTTATCTGGATAACGGTAATGCCATCCTTGGCAGCTACTGCTTTAACACCGCTGCTGCCCGCCAGCTCAGTAATTAATGTACCTTTTGAAGTTGGCTGCATGGTATTCAACAACTTTACCGGCACTTTATAAAATTGAGCAGGCCATATACTGGCCGGGTGCAATATTTTGGCGCCAAAGTAGGCTAACTCCGCAGCTTCATCAAAGCTTAACTGCTCAATGGCAACAGTTTTAGTAACCACTCTTGGGTCGTTGTTATGCATACCATCAATATCAGTCCATATTTCACAAACGCTTGCCTGGATTGCTGCTGCAATTAGCGAGGCACTGTAATCGCTGCCGCCCCTCTTTAAATTATCTACTTCCCCTTTTGCGTTGCGGCTGATATAGCCCTGTGTAACAAATATTTTTTTACCCTTATTGCGTTGCAGAATTTGTGTAAGTTTTACTTTAATACTACCAATCTGGGGTTCATCATAATTATCAATGGTCATAAAATCCAATGCCGGTATCAGCAGATGATCAACTCCAATTTCTTCGAGGTAGATGGAAAACAATTTTGTACTCAGCAATTCTCCCTGCGCCAAAATATCTTTGTTTAGAGCCTCACTAAAAGAAATTTTTACAATGATATTTAAAAACTCAAAATGCTCATTGATGCAAGCCGTTGCTTTTTCCAATGCAGGTGGGGCAACCAAAAGCTGGTTATAAAATATTTTGTAATGATCCTGTAATGCCTGTATTTGTTGCCTGGCGCCGCTTTTATCGCCTTGTGAAAGTGCATTACTTATTTCTACCAATGCGTTGGTGGTACCACTTAATGCAGATAAAACTACTATTTTACTTTCTTCATCCTGTACAATCAACTTTGCTACCTGCTGCATCCTTTCGGGTTTACCAACGCTGGTGCCTCCAAACTTCATTACTTTCATGAGCTTACTTTATTTGTTTTTAAGATAAATTACTGATAAAAAATTTTGTTCTTTAATGATTCAAATATTTTTTACCGGTTAAATTTTCTTTTTGTGAGTTGCAAATATAAATAACCTGTGGGAAGGAAAATGAGATTGTCAGCATTGCATAGTATGCCCAGTAAACAGCTGTTTATCTGACCAAGATTTTAATGATTGTGAGTAGTAAGAGGAGGAGTAAAATAACCGGGGTAACTACAGGCGTTGTGATTAATCCTTTTCACAAAAAAGGATTAATCACAAAAACCTATTTGCCAAAAAAACTACATTGAAAAATTACCGCCGGCATTTTAAGAATTGTTTACTAATTGATCGATTGCCATAATAATAGCCGAAACGGCTTAATTCCTTAAAGGCTTACCGGTTTTTAAAATACTCTGTATCCGTTCCAGCGTTTTCTTTTCTCCACAAAGACTCAGGAATGCTTCCTTTTCTAAATTCAACAGGTATTGTTCGCTGACCAACGTTGGTTCGCTTAAATCGCCGCCGCACATTACGTAGGCTAATTTTTTGGCAACTGTTACATCATGGTCAGTAGCATATTTACCCATGTGCATTCCGTTGATACCAGCAAGCATGGTACCCAGTGCACTGCGCCCCAATACTTTTATATCGTTGCGTTGCACAGGCATTACATATCCTGCATCAAATAATTCTAATACAGCATTTTTAGCATCTGCAATACGCCGACTGCTGTTCATGCTGATGGTATCATTTCCTTTTCTGTAAATACCCAAATCAAATGCCTCGTGTGCAGATGTAGCAACCTTAGCTGTCGCAATGGTAAGAAACCTGTTTTGCAAAGTATTGGTATCTACTTCACCGCTATGCAATTCATCAGATGCTCTTAATACAAATTCTTTGGTACCGCCGCCACCGGGAATTACACCAATGCCCACTTCTACCAATCCGGTGTATGTTTCAGCAGCAGCAATCACTTTATCCGCATGTAAGCATATTTCGCAACCTCCGCCCAATGCTAAACCATGTGGTGCCAACACTACCGGGATACTGGAATATCTTACCCTCATCATGGTATTTTGAAACATACGGATGGCCATGTCTATTTCATCGTAATCCTGCTCAATGGCCAGCATAAATATCATGCCCACATTGGCACCGGCACTAAAATTCTGACCTTCATTTGCAATTACCAAACCTTTGTATTTTTCTTCTGCAAGTGAAATAGATTTTTGAATTCCTTCCAATACTTCGCCACCAATGCTGCCCATCTTGGTGTACCATTCCAAACCAAGTACATCGTTACCTAAATGATACGTGCGGCAGGCACTGTTTTTCCAGATGGTTTGGTTATCGAAATTCTTCATTACAATAAAAGCTTCACCACCCGGCATTGCCTTGTACAACTTACTACTAACATCGTAGCAGAGCCGCTTACCATTTTCAACTTTATAAAAAGAACCTGCACCGGAAGCGATCATCTCCTCTACCCATGCCGCTACTTTAAATCCTGCGGCTTTCATCGCAGCCGTAGTTTTGGCTACGCCCAATACATCCCAACTTTCGAATGCACCAATCTCCCATCCAAAGCCCGCCATCATACCGTCATCAACCCTGTAAATTTCATCTGAAATTTCGGGTATGCGGTAACTGATATAGCTAAATAAATTATAGTGAAACTGTCGGTAAAACTCTCCGGCTTTATCCGTACCGGCGCACAAAGCTTTTAACCTCGATTTTAAATCCTCAATTGGTTTGGCGGTTTCTAAAGTGGCGAATTTTGCTTTAGCTCTTGGGCCGTATTCCATTGTTGTAAGATTCAATGTAAGAATCTCTTTTTCGCCTCCGGCAGTTTTTGTCTTTTTAAAGAAACCCTGCCCTGTCTTGTCTCCCAGCCAGTTGTTTGTCAGCATTTTTTCCAACCATGTTGGTATGGTAAACATTGCTTTGGCCTCGTCATCTGGGCAATTGTCAGCTACGCCTTTTGCAACTTTCACCAGGGTATCAATACCTACAACATCCGCTGTTCTAAATGTTGCAGACTTTGGCCTGCCAATAATTGGACCGGTAAGTGCCTCAATTTCGTCAATGCTTAACTGCAATTTTTCCATTGTATTCATAATGGCCATCATCCCAAAAACGCCAATACGATTGGCAATAAATGCAGGGGTGTCTTTGCACAGCACCGTTGTTTTACCCAAAACCAAATCGCCGTAGTTCATTAAAAAATCAACCACAGCCTTGTCTGTATGCGGCGTGGGAATTATTTCCAGTAAGCGCAGGTACCTTGGCGGATTAAAAAAATGTGTACCGCAAAAATGTTTTTTAAAATCATCACTTCTCCCTTCTGTCATCAGGTGAATAGGTATGCCGGATGTATTGGAAGTGATCAACGTGCCGGGTTTCCGGTATTTTTCTACTTCTGTAAAAACGGATTGCTTAACGTCTAATCTTTCAACAACTACTTCAATCACCCAGTCGTACGAGGCAATATCCTTCATGTTGTCGGAAAAGTTTCCGGTGGTAATTTTCTTTATCACCTCCTTTGTATAAACCGGCGAAGGATTCGATTTTATGGCGGCAGCCAGTGCATCATTTACGATCTTATTTTTATACGATGGTTTTAAATTTTCTTCAGCGGACTGGGGTGCCTGGATGTCCAGTAACAACACCTGCAGGCCCACGCCAGCAAAATGACAGGCAATGCGACTACCCATTACACCACTTCCCAATACGGCAACTTTTTTAATCGTTCTGTTTATCATACAATATTATTTTTAAAAGCTTTTTAATGGCGAACGAAAATAGTTAGTTAAACAACTATTTTTATAAATCGAAATTAATGCATTATTGATTGAGAGAAAAAATAAATTGAAAAACATTAATCAGGGAAAAATGCCGGCTGGAAAAAGAGGGGAAAATGTTTATTTTGAAGGGTACAAAATAACTTTTAATTGCTCATCAGTATTGAGTTTTCGGTTAAAGAAATAACCTACCGCACTCAGTTCGCTATCCGACGCCCAGGTAAGTATGGGGAAGCCAGGGAAATATTTTTTAAGCAGCGGGTATTGAAAATAATAACCTGATAATGCACTTACAGGATACTGCTCCAGTTGCTTTTTAATGCTATCGATATAATTAATAACTGCAGCCTCATTTTCCTGGTAAGGGTTAAAGAACGGTGTATAATAACTGGTGAAAAAACCACTGTCGCAAAATGACTGCAGGCATTCGGGATGAGGAGATTCAACAATCAGTTTGTTGTTTAGTGCATATGTATTTCTTAAAGCAGTAAAGTATTTTAGCGATTGCTGTTCATTGGCTGCTGATAGATTTTTAAAATCAAGCCAAATAGATGCGGTCATTTTTCTTGTTTTGTAAATGCCTAGCACCGCCTCAATTTGCAAGGTAGAATACTCGGTAGAATCATGGTATAAGAGCAGGCAATTTTTAGTTGTATCAAAATACACATCCATTTCAAAACCTGCTGCATCGGCTGGCAATACGTTTATCCGATCAACTGTATTTACAGCTTTTACCCACCGTTTTCCAGTCACCTGCAATGGTTGCTTACAATCTTTAAGCATCAGAGGTTTTCGCTGATTGGTAAAGGATGATCCTAATAAAACCCTGCTCATTCCTTTGTGCAGTAAAACATCAGCAGCAAAGTATGCAAGCAAAATAAAAACGGTGACTGTATATTTGTTCAGGAGGAACTTTTTCTTCTTCATCAAACATGAAATTTTTTCTCTTATTCTACAACATTGTAAAAAAAGAAAAACCTGCTTTATTATTTTTTCTAAAGCTACTCCTTTTATCAGGTGCTGTAAAATGCATTTTCTTTTTTTATAACTACAGCATTGCCGGTGGTTGGTCGCTTAGTTCGGTCAAGGATTTTTTCCAGGTGTTGAAATGGGCATTTATCTATGATTCATTTTCAATTGTACTGATTAATTTTCCATTGTTGTTATTGCTGATGATTGGTGGGAAATTGCTCACCAGTAAGACAATAAAAAAAATCATCCTCCTGCTGTTTACCATTTTAAATACGGTAGCAGTTTTTTTAAATACAGCAGATATTTTCTATTTCCGTTTTCACCTGCAACGTGCCGATGCTGACCTGCTGTATGTTTTAAGAAATCCATTTGAGAATGGGAGCTTTACTGTACTGCTGGTTATTGTTGCATCAATAGCGTTCTGCATTATAACCGGAACCTTTGTTTATAAAAACTTAAACAGGATAGCAGCAGCAAGTACATCCTCCATTCGCTTTTATTTCACCAATGCATTGTTGCTTTTATTTTGTTTGATTTTTTTTATACATGGCAGTAAAAAAACAGTTCCCACCTACCCACTCACTGCAATCAAGCCGGTACAGTTACCACTTACACAAAACTCTTTTCATACTTTTCTTTATTCACTTTATCGTCGCAACGAAGTGTTGATACCGGGTAAAAAATATATGCCGGATGAGCAGGCAGCCTCTCTGTTCTCCATTCATAAAAAAAATAATACCCAGGCAGCTGTTCAAAAAAATATTGTTCTTTTTATAATGGAAAGCGTTCCGTCAGATTTTTTTAATAGTAACAGTCCGTATAAAGTAGGGATGCCTTTTTTAGACAGTCTTGTAAATAAAAGCACTTACTTCGATAATGCATTCAGTTACTCCTACAGTTCTAATAAAGGCATTACAGCTCTGCTTGCCGGCATTCCTACCATGACAGATATTCCGTTGTACCACTCCAAATTTGTTTCGATTGACCATACCGCTTTGGGAAACGAACTTGCAAAAAAAAGTTACAGTTCTTCCTTTTTTATTGGTGATAATTACGATGACTTTGGGTTCGCACAATTTTGCAAATGGATGGGCATTCAACATTATTATTGTATGGAAGATATCCCCGGTTTTCATCAAATGGAAAAACATACGATGGGGCTGCATGATGAATATGTACTCGGCTTTATGGAACAAAAACTGAACAACATGCAACAGCCATTTTTTGCAGCACAATATAATATCAGTACGCATTATCCTAATGATTTGCCTGCAACATTTAAGGACAGGTTCCCGCAAAAGAATATCACACCGCAAATGAAAACCATGCAGTATTATAATGATTGCCTGGAAAAATTTTTCAGCAATGCCGCAACCCAATCATGGTATAAGAATACTGTTTTTATTTTTTGCGCCGATCACTGGGCTCAACCCCACAATGAGAAAATAGAAATAGATGCCGTTGAAAGTTTCAGAATACCGCTATTCATTTACGATCCTTCGGATAAAAAAAAAGAGCTCATCAGCGCACCCGTAAGCCAGCTGGATGTAATGAATACAATCCTTTACTATGGCGGATGTAGAGACAGTGTTACCAGTTATGGCATCAGTTTAAAGGATTCGGAACTCAATACACACAGAACAGTTTTTACTAAAACAAACAGTGCCATTTATCATGCTATTAACGAAAAATACATACTGGGATTTGATGCCATGGAGGGAATTGCTGTTTATTGCTACGAATATAAAAATGACCCCGAAAGAAAAAATGATCTATTAAAAAAGCCCCGCTTTAACGGGGCCGATTCGTTGATACTTGAAATGAAAGCTTATTTACAAACAGCTTCAAATCATTATAGAAAAAAAATTAACTAACGCCACTACCGTTGTTTACCACTTCATCAGGACTTATAAATTTCAATTTGCCTTCAGCGTCTTCTGCCATTAAAATCATACCGTTGCTTTCGATGCCTCTCATTTTTCTTGGTGCTAAATTGGCGACTACCACTACCTGTTTACCTACAATTGCTTCTGGCTGAAAATGCAGTGCAATGCCACTTACAATTGTTCTCACTTCAAACCCTAAATCAATTTGCAGCTTTAATAATTTATCCGCTTTCTCCACTTTTTCTGCCGCTACAATTGTTCCCACTTTTAAATCGATCTTTGCAAAATCATCAAATTCTATTGTTGGTTTTTGCGGTATAATTGCTGGTTCTTTTTCTTCCATAACTGTATTTTTTGTTTCCTCAGCCTGTGATTTTACAAGGCCTGCTTTTAATTTTTCAACCTGTGCCGTGATCTCCGCATCTTCAATTTTTCTAAATAATAATTCCGGCTCTCGTAAGTTATAGCCTACACTCAATAATTTTACCTTGCCTGCATTATCCCAATCCAGCATTTTATCCACCACCTTCATCATACCCAGCATTTTTTTGGCAGTAGTGGGTAAAAAAGGATTAATCAGGATGGCAAGATTGGCTGTTAACTGTAAACATAAATGCAAACAGTTATCAATTGATTTTTGAGCAGCCTCCCTGCCCTCCGAAAGAGGGTTCTCAGAGCCTGAGTCAGCAGCAGCCTGCGAATTACCGGAGTCCAAAGTCCCTCCTTTGGGGGGTGGGGGGGCTAATTTTTTCGCAACAATCCAGGGCTCTTTTTCCTGCATGTATTTATTTCCCTTTCTGCTCAAATCAATTACTTCAAACAAGGCTTCCCGGAACTTAAATTCCTCCAGTAAACTTTCAACCTTTTCTTTCGTTTTTGCAATATCCTCAATCAGTCCTTTGTCTTTTTCGTCTAAAATATCTTCATGAAGTTTGGGTACTTTACCGCCGCATAATTTATGCATCAGTACCCAGGTGCGGTTTACAAAATTGCCAAATATATTTACCAGCTCACTATTATTTCTATCCTGAAAATCTTTCCACGTAAAGTCATTATCTTTTGTTTCGGGTGCATTGGCGCAAAGCACATAACGCAATACATCTTCACAGCCAGCAAAATCCTTAATGTACTCATGCACCCATACGGCCCAGTTGCGACTGGTGCTTACTTTTTCTCCTTCAATATTTAAAAATTCATTGGCTGGTACATTTTCGGGCAAAACAAAACCGCCATGTGCCTTAAGCATAGCAGGGAAAATAATACAATGGAAAACAATGTTATCCTTGCCAATAAAATGAACCAGTTTTGTATCGTCTTTACACCAATAATCTGCCCAATTTTCTGTCAGTTCTTTTGTGGCACTGATGTACCCAATGGGCGCATCAAACCATACATAGAGTACCTTTCCGGCCTCCCTGCGCTCCAAAGGAGGGTTCTTGGTCTCTGATTCTGCAAAGTTCTTTTCGGTTAGGCGATGTAATATTGTATTTAATACAAATTCTGTCTCATTAATTACCTGTTCATTTGTAAAACGCAGCACTTCAAAACCAAATTTATTCAACTCTAAAGTTCGCTCGGCATCACTGATTTTATTTTCAGGTGTTTGATGTATCAAGCCATCAATTTCAATTATTAAATTAGCTGAAAGGCATACAAAATCTGCTATAAAATTTCCAATAATATGCTGTCTTCTAAACTTATAACCATCTAATTTTTTGCCTCGTAATATCTCCCAAAGAATTTTCTCTGTTTCCGTTGGATTGCTTCTATGCTCATTAACAAAATTTTTAAGCAGTCCGTACATAAAAGGATCTGCAGTTTGATAAGCCTCCCTGCCCTCCAAAGGAGGGTTCTTGGCGTTTGATAACGCAGGAGTCTCTTCGGAATTCGCAGGATCTAAAATCCCCCCTTTGGGGGGTGGGGGGGCTAGATTAGGCACTTTAATTCCCCAGTTGCTGTCTCTTGTCATCGCACGACTGTGCAAGCCATTATCCAGCCAGCTTTTACATTGGCCGTACACATTGTTCTTCCATTCCTTGTGTCCTTCTATTAACCATTCTTTTAGCCATGGTTCGTAATCCTGTAAAGGAAAATACCAGTGGGTAGTTTTCTTTTTAATCGGCACAGCATCACTCAGTGCACTGCGGGGGTTTATAAGTTGCTCAGGAGAAAGCGTGCTACCGCATTTTTCACACTGATCGCCATAAGCATTGGGATTGGCACAAACCGGACAGGTGCCTACAATGTATCGGTCTGCCAAAAATGTATTGGTACTTTCATCATAATACTGTTCCGTTTCCTTTTCCTCAAACAATCCATCATCGTACATTTTCTTAAAAAAATCGGAGGCTGTTTTGTGATGTATGGGATTGGATGTACGGGAGTAGATATCGAACGAAATACCCATCTGCTCCATACTTTCTTTTATCTGGGCATGATACCTGTCTACAACCTGTTGCGGTGTTATACCTTCTTTTAAAGCACGGATGGTAATGGGAACGCCATGTTCATCGCTGCCGCCCACAAATTTTACATCCCTCTTTTGTGCCCTTAAATAACGCACATAAATATCTGCCGGTAAATAACAGCCTGCAAGGTGGCCAATATGCACGGGGCCATTGGCATAGGGTAATGCTGCTGTAACTAAATATCTTTTTATATTTTCCATTGGGGCGCAAAAATACCTTAACCAGCTTTATTTTTCAAATAAACAAAAAACCTCCACTGCTGCGGAGGTTTTTATAAACATGGTTTGGTATTTAATTTTTCAATTCGTCGATGATTACTTGCGGCGCAAGTACTTTATTGCATTTTTCAACTACCAATGCTGTGGGTAGCTGAAAGGTAGCCATATGTTTAATTTGGATGGATGATGAACCAATTTTTACTGTATATTTTCCGGCGTCTGCAATCCATGAAGTACTGTTGGTATCAAAAGAAGCCAATGCATCTGGTGTTAAAACAAAACTCACCGTTTGCTTTTGACCAGGCTGCAGCAAATTTGTTTTGGCGAACCCTTTCAATTCTTCCAGAGGCTTATCCATTTTTATAGAAGGCGCAGCCAGGTATAATTGCGCCACTTCTTTGCCGGCTGTTTTGCCAGTATTGGTGATATCAACTGTTACGGTAATCTTTCTCTTAAAAGAAGGGCTGCTCAATTTCAGATTGCTAAAGGCAAAATTTGTATAGCTCAATCCATATCCAAATTCATAGGCAGGTTGTATATTGAAAGTATTGTAATAACGGTAGCCAACATAAATTCCATCTTCGTAGGTAACTTCAGCCGGCATTACCTTCATGCCCATCATTCCGGTGGTAGCCTGCTCAGGAAATTCTTTTCCGGGAAAAGTTTTGGCCGAAGCAACATCTGCATATTGTACAGGAAAAGTAGTAGCCAATTTACCTGAGGGATTTACTTTACCACTTACAATATCGGCTACAGCGTTACCTGCTTCCATGCCAGGCTGCCAGCTCAACAGGATGGTATCTACATCATTTTTCCAGCTTGCAACTTCCACAACTCCACCAACATTTAACACCAGCACTACTTTTTTACCAGCGAGATGAAATGCTTTGCTAACCTGGCTGATCAATGTTTTTTCAACATCAGCTAAATCAAAATCATTGGCTACTTTTCTGTCTGCGCCTTCACCTGCATTTTTGCCTATTGTAATCAGCGCAATATCCGATGCTGCTGCCATTGTAGCAAATAGTTCCGGTGCTAACGTAAGTTCTTCAGGGCGTGGTGTTGGGTTCATAAACTCTAGAAAAAAACTTTTTTTAGGATGCTTGATTTTTTCTTTGTTGATATACGTTCTGTAAAGTTGTTTTAAGTCGTCCTGTACTTTAAAACCTGCATTTGTTAATCCTTGTTCCAATGAGATAGTGTATGCTTCATTTACGTCGCCACTACCGGTACCGCCAGCAATAAAATCATATGAGGTGTTTCCAAAAGTTGCAATAGTTTTTATGGTATTGCCTAATGGCAATGCTTTCTAATCATTTTTTAGGAGAATCATACCATCGGCTGCAGCCGCCCGGGCTATTGCTGCATGTGCTTTTAAATCTGGTTTGTTGCTGTAGGCATATTTTTTAAAAGCTGGTGTTCCTAATGCATATTGCACAAACCTTACTGCATTTTCGTCAATAATTTTTATGTCGAGGCTGCCGTTTTTTAATGCCTCCAAAAGTTGTTTGGTTTGTGCTGGCGTCCCCGGCATCAGCAAATCATTCCCTGCTTTCATTTGTGCTATTGCATCTTTTCCACCAAACCAGTCTGTCATTACCAAACCTTTACATCCCCATTCTTTTCTTAAAATGGTAGTAAGTAAATCATACTCCTCTGATGTGTATGTGCCATTCAGTTTGTTGTACGAACTCATTACGGTCCATGGATTTGATTCCTTTACTGCAATTTGAAATCCTCTTAAATAAATCTCTCTCATGGCTCTTTCGCTCACTATCACGTTCACAGTATTCCGGTTACTTTCGTGGTTGTTGAGTGCAAAATGTTTGATGGAAGTACCTACAGTATTTGACTGTGTACCATTCACCATTGCGGCAGTCATTTTACCAGATATCAATGGATCTTCAGAATAATATTCAAAATTTCTGCCGTCCAATGGGTTGCGGTGAATGTTTAAGCCTGGGGCCAATAATACATCCACCCCATATTCTTTTACCTCATTACCCATGGCGGTCCAACTTTTTTTACAAGCGCTACATCCCAGGTAGAAGCCAGCAAAGTGGCTACCGGCCATGCGGTTGCATAATAAGTTTTTTTATCATTTTTTCGGATAGGTTCAATAGGGAGTCCCGCTGGTCCATCGGCAACAACGGTAAGCGGAATACCCAACCGGTCAATAGCATTGGTGGTTCCTGCCGCACCTTCAACTTTTTCCATAGAAAGTCCAACACCGGTGCCAGTATTGCTTTGTGTAGCTCCTGGAAATTTCATTCCCTTGCCTACGAGTAAGCTTACTTTTTCTTCCGTAGTCATTTTAGCAACCAACTCTTTGGCTTTAGTGGTTATTTCATTTATTGCAAAGCCAATGCTAACAAAGGAAAGCAGCAAGCTGCCGGTAAAAATTTTTTCATTATGACAAGTTTATTTTTTATCATTGCGTTAATATGACACAATGATAAACTTTTTTTTCGTCTGGCAATAATTATTTATTATTATCTAACTAAACCTAATTTTAGGCCAATGAATTTTGAATCTGAGATTACTAAACATTTTAATGATGGGCATGAGATTTATCTGAGACATTTATCTGTGGATTGCGTTATTTTCGGCTTTCATCAAAATATTTTAAAGGTATTGCTGCTTCAGGCAAAGTACGCTGGCATATGGTCCTTACCCGGGGGATTTATCCTTAAAGACGAGCACATGGATGAAGCAGCCAAACGTATTTTGAAAAACCGAACCGGTCTTGATAATATTTTCATGCAACAATTTCATGTTTTTAGCCAGCCTTCCCGTTCTACCAAAGAAATAAACCAGCAGTTTTTAAGAAATGTAGGGATTGAAATGAAAGAAAGCTGGATGTTTGAAAGATTTGTTACAGTTGGTTACTCAGCCCTGGTAGATTTTAGTGAAGTGAAGCCAATGGCAGATATTTATTCAAATGCAAGTGAATGGCAGGATATCAATGCGCTGCCAGAAATGATGCTTGATCATAGAGAGATATTGGATACAGCTTTGCAACAACTTCAAACGAACCTAAATTACCATCCAATCGGGTATAATCTGTTGCCTGAGAAATTTACCATGCCTGAATTACAAAAGCTGTATGAGACGATTTTGAACAGAAAATTAGACAGAAGAAATTTTCAGCGGAAAATTATCGCTACAAAAGTTCTGAAAAAACTAAATGAAATAAAAAAAGGCGTGGCGCACAAGGCACCCAATTATTATAAGTTTGATTTAAAAAATTATAAGAAAGCATTGAAAGGAGGTATGGGATTTGAATTGTAAGTACAACCTCGTTCCATACCTGATTTAATATTATTGCAATTTTGCCAACCAAAGGGATGCATTCAAATGCAAACGGGAATGATTGCCGCTAAGATCAGTCCAACCTGGATATAGAGTATTACCAACTGCGCCTGTACCATCATCTGCTGGCGAGCTATCACATACTAACATTACCCTGCCCGTACCGTAAGTAGAATATGCTGCCAGTAAATTTGTCAATGATTGCGTTGTGCCGGTTTTCCATATCAACCCTTTTGCTGCAGAACCACTTGTAAGGGTAGCAGTAGCTCCGTTATTAAATATAATACCCGATACAACTCCCTGACTGCCATTTATGATTGTATTGGCAACAGTAGTAACATTGTAACTCGTTTGAGAAATATTGGTAAGATCAACTTTAAATCCAAATGGATTGTTCAATACTGTGTTATTGGTCATTAAATCGTTCCAGATAGCAGGAGAATCCCATCCATCATTGTTTCTGTCACTCACGGTATGATCTGAAATCATAAATAGTCCTCCACCATTTTTTACAAAATTGATGATGGCAACTTTTTCAGCAGCGGTGTACCTTATATTGGGTTCATCTACTACATACACATCGTACATAGAAAGATCCTGTTCATTGGTTGTACTACCATAAGTGATACTACCTGTAGATGGCAATGTTTCAACCGTATGCCCTTGTTTGGCCAATGCAATACCCCAGGATGAAAGTGCGCCCGTCCAGTAAGTCTCTGCTGTACTGGCTGTAACGGTGCTCTGCAGCGGTGTTGCAATCCTTTGTGGAATGCTGTTATCCTCATCAATTACCCAGTCTGCATTTCCAGCTGTTTCTGCTTTTTTTGCATCAAATAAAAACTTTTTTGGAGTGGTAGAAGTAAGTGTTAAAGCTGTTCTACTTTCATTGCTGGAGTTAAGATCAACAGTACTTTTTGTAGACTGCTTTTGGCAGGAAGAAAATAAAATAAATATAATTATCGCAGAAATGGCGATTCGTGTCATAAGAAATTTTGTTTTAGCATTGTAAGATAAATTGTTTCTTAATTAGTTTGGTTAATTAATTGTAAAGAACCTGCTATTTATATTCATTGTGTTGTAATTAAAAACACATTCTGCTAAACCAATAAAAATATTACGCTAATTTGACAAATGAATTTGACCATTTATGAATAGAAAAAAATTTCTCTCAGAAGCATTCCCTCTTGCCACAGTCCTTACATCCTATTCAGTTCCGGGCATTAGTGCTGTAGGATATCTTCAAAAGAACCAGTCAAAAGTCAGCAGGATGGCACCTTACTTAAAAAAAGGAGATACCATTGGCATTACATGCCCTGCAGGATTTATAACATCTGAAGACATTCAACCGGCTGTTTTGAAAATAAAGGAATGGGGTTTTGATGTTAAAATTGGCGATACCATCGGCAAAAAGGATTTTACTTTTGGCGGTAAAGATGCGCAACGGCTTGCAGATTTTCAGGCAATGCTGGATGATAAAAAAGTAAAAGCGATACTATGTGCCAGAGGCGGTTACGGGGCCATTCGGATCGTTGATAAAATCGACTTTACAAAATTTGCAGTTCATCCAAAATGGATCATTGGCTTTAGCGATATTACGGTGCTGCACAATCACATTAACCATAACTTTGGCATTGCTACTATTCATTCAAAAATGTGTAATAGTTTTCCGGCAGATTGGGCGCAGGCAGAGCCCATACAGGTTGATACCATTGAAAGTATCCGCCAATGCATTACCGGCGAAAAATTAAGCTACCCGATTATACCTAACGTATATAACAGAAACGGCAAAGCATCTGGTATTTTGGTTGGAGGAAATCTAAAAACTATTGAATCATTGGCTGGTAGTAAAAGTGACCTGGTAACCAAAAATAAAATACTGTTTGTTGAGGACACCGGCGAATATTTATACAGCATCGACCGTATGTTCTGGAACCTGAAACGTACGGGTAAATTAAATCATCTTGCTGCTTTAATTATCGGTGGATTTAAAGTAAAAAAGGAAGAAACAGCAGCAGAAGCCTTTGGCAAAACACTGGAAGAAATTGTGCTGGAAAAAGTTGCAGACTATCATTACCCGGTATGTTTTGATTTTCCGGTAGGGCATCAAAAAAATAATTTTGCAATAAAATGTGGGGTTCGCCATCAACTTTCCGTAAAGCCAGATACTTGCATACTCAATGAGCTTTAATTCAGTCGTTTTATTAGCAGGATATTTTTATTTAAATTTGGATACAAAATATAATTTATGGTGGTAGAAAAATTAGATAAAGAGAAAATTACGGTTTCGTTTTCCGGTACTGTTGGAAAAAAGGGACTGGATATTATCAAAACCTGT
This sequence comes from Chitinophagaceae bacterium, assembly GCA_025360525.1. Classification (GTDB taxonomy): domain Bacteria; phylum Bacteroidota; class Bacteroidia; order Chitinophagales; family Chitinophagaceae; genus Ferruginibacter. Next base: position 45,164 of record JANYCA010000029.1, read on the forward strand.
ATCGAGGATATTGAAAAAAATGGTGTCCCAAAAAGAGTTTCTAAAAAAGTTATTAATGAATTATCAAGAGAGATCAACAAGAAAATTTGGGAAAGGATTAAAACAGAAAGAAACATTAAATGATAATTATTATTGACACCAATATACTTATCCGTGCTTGCTTAAATGAGAAAAAAGAAATTTCCAAATTGGTAAGAAACCATACTGGAAATATTGATTTTTTAATTCCTGAATATGCCCTTGAAGAAATTAATAAACACAAATTGGTATTGTGCAAAAATACAGACTACAGTATTGTACAGTTTGATAGACTTTTATACCAATGCTGTAAAAAATCCAGCATCTTTTTAGTGCAGATATTCCAACTGATATTTTTCAACAAGATGCGGAGCTTACCAGAAATATCGATATTAATGACAAAGCCTTTGTTTCGTTTTCAATTGCTTTTGATGCATTAATTTGGACTGGTAACCTGAAATTGATAAAAGGTTTAAAGAGGTCCGGATTTCGTAAAATCATTTCTACAAAAGAATTTAAAGACATACTTAAAGGTTTATGATTAAAACCCCTCCATACCTTAAAAAAGGCGATACCATTGCCATAACCTGCCCTGCTGGTTTTATGCAAAAAGAAAAAGCGCTGGTTTGTATTAGAACCTTGCAGCAATGGGGCTTACAAGTAACGGTGGGCAAAACCTTGGGTAGCAATTCGCCTAATTATTTTTCTGGTACAGATGAAGAAAGGCTCAACGAACTACAAACCATGCTCGATGACAAATGTATTAAAGCTATCCTTTGTGGCCGTGGAGGCTATGGAGTGGGAAGAATTATTGACCAGTTGGATTTTAGGTTGTTTAAAAAAAATCCCAAATGGATCATTGGCTTCAGTGATATCACTGTATTGCATGCACATATTTACAGCAACTTTAAAATTGCGACGTTGCATGCACCAATGGCGGCTGCTTTTAATGAAGGCGGTAGTACAAACGAATACATACTGAGTTTGCAGAAAGCCTTGTTTGGAAAAAAGGCAAACTATAAAACAGCCGTGCATGCATTCAATCAACAAGGGCAAGCGGAAGGAGAATTGGTAGGCGGCAACCTTACCTTACTGGCAAACCTGATAGGTACAAAATCTGATATCAACACCCGTAAAAAAATCCTTTTTTTGGAAGATGTGGGGGAATTTATTTACGGGGTAGACAGACTTCTTTATCAACTTAAACGCAGCGGAAAACTAGCTCACCTTGCTGGATTAATTATTGGGGGCTTTACCGACACAAAAGATACAGACCGGCCCTTTGGTAAAACAGTTTATCAGGTAATTAATGATATTGTTAAGGACTATAATTATCCTGTTTGTTTCGATTTTCCGGTAAGCCATAATAAAGAAAATTATGCGATAAAAGTGGGAGTTGTATATAAGTTAAAAATTACGGCGAGGGCTGTGTCACTATCAGAACTGTAGCAACGAATCCAGCATCTGGTGATAAAGTGGAAAATCATTTAAATCATTGTGAGAGCCTTTTTCAATCGTTACAAAACGATCCGATGGTTTTAAAACTGCTTTTAATTTTGCAGCGCAACTGTACCTGATAATTCCATCGCTGGTACCATGGAAAATAGTGATAGGCCGTTTTATTTCCTGTAAATATTCATTCACCGGAAACTTATAGCTGGCCATCCTGCTGTTGGGGTAAACAGGGGCGTAGGAGTCATATAAAGCGGGTATACTGTAATAGGGCGTTTCTAATATGAGTTGCCTGCAATCTACTACAGAGGCCAGTTGTGCAGCAATACCTGTCCCCAGTGACTTGCCGTAAATTACGATGCTGTCTGCTGCAAATTTTGAGTTGGCTAATTTATAAATCTGTGCTGCTTGCTGGTATAAAATAGTTTCATTTCTATTACCAACACTTTTGCCATATCCAGGGTAATCTTCCATCCAAACCTGGTAACCATGCCGGGTAAAGTTGTTGGCAAATTTTGCAAAGCGTTTAACATTTTCCTTGTTGCCGTGAAAGTATAGCACTATCCCTTTTCTCACAGTATCTTTTGGAAAAAATTTTACCATATTAATGGTATCAGTAGTATTGAAAGGCAAATCAATTTCCTCAAAAGGCATATCAAATTGGTAAGGAATATTTCTTGCAATTACGGTTGGATGAAATAGAATATAATCCTGCAAATAAAATAATGCAATGCCAATGGAAGCATATAACAATACAATAATTTTAACCCAACGCCCCCATCTCCTAAAGGGGGGCAAAGAAACCCCAGACTTATTTAATTCCTTTTCATTCCTCATGCTACTCATTTTACACTTTAAATTTTAATACACTTGCCTAACCCCCTTTAGGGGATGGGGGTTAGGGGGCTAATATATCCCTTATAAAATTATGGTACTCCGGAAAAAAAGGAAGGTTATTGTGCCCGCCACCCTGTATGCGGATCAGCGTAATTTTTCTCGGACTAAGTGCCTGTAATTTTTCACTATTCTTAATCGGAATCAGCCAGTCTTTTGTGCCATGAATAATATAAGTATGGCAATTAACTTTGGGTAACCATTTATCAGTACGGATATGAAAACGCAGTACCAGGCGCATGGGCAGAAAGGGTAAAAATCTTTCCACTGTTTTAATAAAACTATAGTAAGGGGCATCTAAAATTAAATAGCGAGGCTTGTTGTCGCTGGCAATTTTTGCAGCAAAGCCGCTGCCAAGGCTGCGCCCGTAAACAAGTAGGTGGTTTTCGTGGTAGGTCACGGAAAGTGTATCATACACAAACTGCATATCGCTAAGCATAACTTTTTCACTACGTTTTCCGGTACTTTTTCCAAAGCCTCGGTAATCAACCAGCACCACATCGTAATTATACCGGTAAAAATCCTTTGCATATTTTGCCCAGCCTTTTATACTTCGGCTGTTGCCATGAAAATATAATACCAGGCCTTGCGGTTCTTTAACATGAAAATGTAAGCCATTGATGCGAACGCCTTCTTCCACATCAAAAAACAACTCTTTGAATGGAACATCATATTGATATATAAAATCCTGTTTTAGTTTCTCTGGTTTAAAAATAAGACGCTCCTGGAACAGGTAAGCAAGTGCAAGCACTACCACATAACCAATTATAATATATAAAATAGTTGACGACAAAAAAATATTTATTGCTGATAATTTGTGGTTGAAATATACAACTTAAAACAGGGTGGTATCATTTATGTATTTTATATTGTGTCAAAATCATTCGGCTGTTTGTTTCTTTGTGCAAATTATAACTTGTTATTTTTATGAGCCAGCTATTTACCTATCAGCAATTATATTCATTTGCCTTTACTATTTTTTTGCAGATAGGCAGCACAAAAGAAAATGCTAGCACTGCTGCCAAAGCATTGCTCTCCGCAGATTTGAGAGGTGTAGACAGTCATGGTATTGCAAGACTGGCAGGCTATGTGCGCTTATGGAAAGCCGATCGTGTTAATGCCAATCCCGTAATTTCTATTGTACATGAAACACCCTCAACGGCTGTGGTAGATGGCGATAGAGGGTTAGGATTGGTTGTTGGACCTGCAGCTATGCAGGTGGCCATCAACAAAGCGCACCAGGTGGGTACTGGTTGGGTAAGTGTAAAAAACAGTAACCATTTTGGTATTGCAGGTTATCATGCTATGCTGGCTTTACCACATGATATGATTGGTATTGCCATGACCAATGCTTCTGCAACCGTAGCGCCCACTTATTCGCAGGAAAAATTACTCGGTACAAATCCAATTGCGGTAGCAATACCAGCAGGCAAGGAGCATCCCTTTGTTGCTGACTTTGCTACTACCACTGCTGCCAATGGAAAGCTTGAAATGTTGCAACGAAAAAATGAAGATGCGCCCGGCGGCTGGGTTCAAACTAAAGACGGGGCTCCAAGCACTGATGCCAATGAATTAAAGATGGGTGGCGCCTTGTTGCCACTGGGGGGAGATAAAGAACATGGCAGTCATAAAGGCTATATGCTGGGTGCGATAGTGGATGTGTTTTCCGGTGTTTTAAGCGGCGCCAATTTTGGTCCGTGGGTGCCGCCGTTTCCGGCTTACCTGCCCATGCCTATAAATTTACCGGGCCAGGGTATCGGCCATTTTTTTGGTGCTATGCGAATAGATGCTTTTAGAACCAGTGAAGCCTTTAAAGCTGATATGGATCAATGGATTTACCGCTTTAAAACTGCAACTCCTGTAAACGGTTTCGATAGCGTAATAATTCCCGGCGAGCCCGAAAGAATTATTGAAATAGACAGGAGGGAAAATGGCATTGAGTTAATGGATCCAGTAGTTGCTGATCTTGATAAACTGGCGGTTGATTTTAAAATAGAATTATAGAAAAATAAAGAATTAGCAGAAGAACTTTCGGCAATTTTTTTATTATTCCTGCATCGTTGCCTGGGCATTCATTTTTGGAACGGGCTATTGACTTTAAATTAAAACTGCCGTTAGAAAATACTGTATAAACACCATTTGAACTTATCATTCTTTTTTGTATTTTGTTAGAGATAGTTACGTTTTGTTTTAGTATTTTAATTCCTATACACAAAAAAAAATCTCCATGGCAACATCAAAAAAAATCAGCAGCAGAATGCTTGCATCTGTTGAAGAAACAATCTCAACAAAAAAAATAAAACCCATCAGCGCTTCACGCAGCATGGCCGCAGCGGGTGAAAGGGGTTTAAAAAGAATTATGACCGATGCTGAGGTGCTCTCGTTGTTCGGCACACCAGGCAACTCTGCAAATTTTACGCAAATACTTGCACCCTTCCCGATGATAATAGCCTGGGATAAAACTATACAAGTGCAAAAACTA
>JANYCA010000060.1 GCA_025360525.1 Chitinophagaceae bacterium
CCGGACTATTTGAGGTTTCTGGACAAAATGCAGTATTTCAACCAGGCATGCAAACGAGAGCTGGTGTACAACAATTAATACAAGGCAGACTCTCAGCAATGGGAGCCAATGCTCGTGAAACCATGAGCAAAAACCTGCAGGTTGCACAAACACAGCTTAGTAATTTACAGAATAAAGTAGCCAATGGATTTAAAAATGGTGATATGCCAGATTTTAAAGCCAATGACCAGAAGACTAAAACTTTTAAACAGCGACTGGAATATGGTTTCAATATTCAATTTTCAAAAAAAAATGGCATTATTCCATCAGCTACTGAAATTGCAGGTAGCGTTGGATTTAAATTGAATGATAAATCGTTAATAGGGCTGGGTACTAGTTATAAATTAGGTATGGGAAGCATTGATAATATCCATTTTTCAAATGAGGGCTTAGGGCTAAGAAGTTTTATTGATTGGAAGCTCAAAAAACAAATTTTTATTACCGGTGGTTTTGAAATGAATTATATAACAAAGCTATCAAAACCATTTAATAGCCCCCCTTTAGGAGTTGGTGGGTGGCAAAAAGCTGCTTTGCTGGGGGTTAGCAAGAAAATAAATATCAAAACCAAATGGTTTAAAAATACCAAACTACAATTATTGTATGATTTTTTAAGCAAGCAACATGTGCCTGTAAGTCAGCAGATATTGTTTAGGGTGGGGTATGAATTTTAAGGCAAAAAAAGCTAAAGCTGTTATATGTTAAAAAGATTGTTTGTAAGAGTTTCGGCCATACTGCTTTTTAGTAGTATCATTTTTGCGCAGCAGTTAAACGCTCAGGCGCCGTCCAATATCTTCAGCAACATTACTGTTTCTTCCCCCAATGCCGCCTCTTTGGGCAAGTATGGCGATTACCCGGTAAGTTATAATACAGGGTTACCACAAATAAGTATCCCGTTTTATACTGTAAAAGAAGGCCCGCTGTCTTTACCCATCAGTATCAGTTATCATTCTTCCGGATTAAAAGTTATGGAATCATCCAGTTGGGTAGGCGCAGGATGGGCTTTAAACGCAGGAGGTGCTATAACCAGAACTGTAGTAGGGGCACCGGATGACAGGGGGCATTTAACAAGTACGATAAAAGGCCATTTTAGTGACTATGGCTATAATAGTTACACTTTTGATCCTTCTGGTGGTGGAACTCTTCCTAGTTGCTTTGATTTTCCTGAAATGAATAATGCAGTGTTCAAAGATCAAGATTTTATAAATGGCAAAAGAGACGGAGAGCCAGATCTTTTCTTTTTTAATTTTGGTGGCTATTCGGGCAAATTTTATTTCAGAGATGACAGGACTCCAGTACTCGTACCTGAAGCAGATTTTAAAATTGAACCAATTACAATTAATACTGCGGAAAATATAATTGGCTTTATTATTACAGCTTCTGATGGAACAAAATATTATTTTGGTAAAAATCAAAATGCGGATGGAAATATTGATGCTGTTGAAACAACGTATCCCTACACAGCTGAAAACGGGTTGACGTCTGGTGATATATATTCCGCTTGGTACCTTAACAAAATAGTTTCTGCTGACGGGTTATTTTCAATTACATTAATTTATCAGTCTGAGCAGTACAGCGATTACACGGTTTCCTTGTTTCCGGTTGCCGATAATGACATTACTGACAAGCATTGTACATTAGTAAAAAATTACCTTGATGGCGTAAGATTGAAGCAAATAAATTTTTCTAACGGAACTGTAAAATTTGGAGCGGGGGGAGTGAGAACAGATTTAGGACAGTATACGCAAAAGACGATTTCAGATATTGTTAATACAAACTCAAAATCTCTGGATACTGTTACAGTCACAGATAATCAAAACTATTGTAAGAATTTTATTTTATATCATAGTTATTTTGTTGACAATACTACAACACTTCCTTCTGCCCTCACAGGAGGCCTTTCCGTTACAACGGATACAAAAAGGTTGCGGCTAGATTCAATTCAGGAAAAAACCTGTGATAACAGTCTATCTGTTCCACCATATAAATTTATTTATACAGTGCCATCCGATTCCTTTGCGCCCCGTCGGCTTTCTTTCGGGCAGGATCATTGGGGATATTATAATGGTAAATATTTTAATGCAGGCCTGATACCAACCTATACCCTAAATACATATACAAGTATTGCAGGTGCTGACAGAGAATCAAAGTGGCCTGAAATGAGCTATGGTAGCCTAAATAAAATTATCTATCCTACCGGGGGATTTACGCAATTTACCTTTGAACCCAATGATGTTTGGTTAACTTATCCTTACACCATAGATTCACTAGTTGGCTCGGCCAGTATTGGCCCTTTTTTCGGAACAATGACAGACCAGCCGATAAGCCTCTCCACATCAGCCAATACCTACAAATTTGTACTCAATTTTTATCAAAATAGTCCGGGTGCCAGTATAGGTACTGCATCTATTACAGGCCAGACGGTTTATGCGAATAAAAGCGCCCCTCGTGGCGAACTTATTTTTGTGCCAGGTGCAGGTGCAAAAACTTACCAGTTTCACCAGGTAGATATGCTGGGTACCACCGGTGATTATGCCTATGCAAAGCTTTATGAAATGGTACCTAAAACATTTACCGGTAATAAGATCATTGGAGGGTTAAGAATAAAGTCAATAACAAATAATAATGGAACAGTAAATGATTCTGCTACTAATTACAATTACAGTTCTGGCAGCCAATCAACTGGTGTGTTATATAGCCGGCCTGTTTATGTGAGGATTTTAAGAAATGAAATATTGAGACAGGTGGAATATGCAACGGCCCCTGCTGTTACGCTTAATGGTTGTCTTAGTGGTCAGCCAGATGGCGTTGGTACAGGGTATAAGAAGTCACCGTCCAGCTTAAGAGTGATGGAGACTGTACAAGGTAACCATATCGGATATAATACAGTAGAAGTTACAAGAACTGGTAATGGTAAAACTAAATACCAATATTATGGTTCTAATGTATGGGATTTAGATCAGAGGGATGTATGTACACGCAATCTAAACATGGGCGGATGTGATGTAACAATTCCTAACTAGCCAGATGCGCCACTACCTTTTGAATTTATGAGAGGGGAATTGAAATATGAAGGATATTATAACCAGGCCAATAATCTGCTGAAGGATATTTTTTATTATCCCCTATTTGTAAACAGCATAGCTACCACACCCGCTTGTATTTATAAAAGTGGGGCCTTAACTTTTTATAACTTAACCACAGCGAAGAAAACAAAAATGATTGTTGTGGCAAATGAATATCCATTAACAGGGGGTACTATTACCAACATTGATTCCGTTTTTTACGAAAGTCCCTATCATCAACAGCAAACCAGAAAGGTTAGTATTAACTCAAAAGGGGTAAGAACAGAATCAAAGATAAAATACGCTTTTGATTTTAGGGTACCCAATTGCGAAGCAATTTCAGATTGCTGGCAGGCATATGCCACAGCTTATTCCAATGCATTGAACAGTTATAATCTTGCAACCAATACATGCACCAATTCAGGAAGTTGCAATTGCAAATACCCTGCATTCCAGTCTTACCGTTATTACTGGAGTGTAGCAAGAAAAAATTATGTATCCTGCCGCCGCACAAACTTTATGGATCCGACCAACGCCTTTAAAACTGCACATGATAATGCAAGAACAGGGGCAGATACAGAACTCAGACCCATATTAATTCTGCAAGACAAATTCATTAATGCGCCAATTGAAACTACTACCTTTAAAAATGGCAATTTGATTGCAGCCAGTTATATAAAATATGATTCAACATTTGCGCCTAACCCTCTTGGCAACGCTTACCCTGCAAAGCAGCAGGAGATAAAATTGTACACTCCCTCTGCTACATTTGTCGCCGCCAGCAGCAGTAACACCAGCATCTCCAAAGACAGCCGATACAAGGATGAGAGCGTATATAAATTTTTATCTGGCAACCCTGCCGAAGTAACACCCAAGTCTGGCATCACCCTTTCTTATTTATGGGATTATTATAAAAATTTCCCGGTGGCACAGGTAACATCCGGC